>NZ_VOZH01000090.1:0-3153 GCF_013419875.1 Acinetobacter sp. YH12049
CCGCCTGTGAACCGACAGCGATACGGTAAGTGATCGAGTGCCCCAGCAGGGGTGTCATCGGGTCGTCATCCACCGCATCCGAGGCCAGATAGCTGTTTTCGACATCCCGTTCCAGCAGGCCTTGCCGCTCCAAATAGCGGCCGACCCGATGGGCGATGGTGTGCGCCAGTTGGGTGAGTTCGGCGCTGGTCGGCGCCCTGACCCAGAGGAACCGGGCTGTTCCATTGGGACGCTCAACGTACACGCCATCGAGGAACAGCATGTGAAAGTGAATGTTGAGGTTCAGTGCACTGCCGAAGCGCTGGATCAGGGTGACGGCACCGGTCTTGGCCGCTTGGTGGGTATAGCCCGCTTTCTTGACCAGATGCGTGGCGATGACGCGGTAAACGATGCCCAACACCCGGCCCATGACCTCCGGCCGGCTGGCGAACAGAAAGCGCAATTGAAAGGGAAAGCTGAGTACCCATTGGCGCATGGGCTGTACGGGCAGAACCTCATCGACCAGTAGCGCGGCGCTTTCGGCCATACGCCGTGCGCCACAACTAGGACAGAAGCCCCGACGTTTGCAGCTGAACGCAACCAGGTGCTCAGCGTGACACGACTCACAACGCACCCGCAGAAAGCCGTGTTCGAGACGGCCGCATTTGAGGTAGGCGTCAAACTCGCGTTGCACATAACCGGGCAGTTCCCTGCCCTGCGCCGCCAAATGGGCAGCGAACGTCGGGTAGTATTCTTCGACGATCCGATAGAGCAGGGTTTGCTCGGGCCGGTGACGCTGGTAACGACCAGTGTTCTCGTCCCGGCTGGCCATCCTGGCCGCCACTTGGGGCATGATCCGCATCCTTGCGATACTGTGTTTTTATACAGTTTATCGCTCAGCTGCGAGATATTGAAGTCTCAGCTGTGATGCCAGCCAGTGCCAGACATTGCCTGTGAGTGCCAGTCACTCCCACTCAATCGTCGCCGGCGGTTTAGAGCTCACGTCATAGGTCACGCGAGAGACACCTGAGAGCTCATTGATGATGCGGTTGGAGACTTTCTCTAGCAAGTCGTAAGGCAAGTGTGCCCAGCGCGCGGTCATAAAATCCACGGTTTCTACTGCGCGCAGTGCAATAACCCACTCGTAGCGCCGACCATCACCCACTACGCCGACTGATTTAACTGGCAGGAACACAGCGAAGGCCTGACTGGTTTTGTGGTACCAGCCCGCCGCACGCAACTCTTCGATAAAGATCGCATCGGCTTCACGCAGTAAATCAGCATATTCTTTTTTGACCGCACCGAGTATCCGCACGCCCAAACCTGGCCCTGGGAAGGGTAGGGCTTATTATGCACGTCTGTTTTTAATGCGCTTGAAAGAGCCATTAATGTTCCTTCTCCCAATTTAAAGTCATGAGATGCCACCGACCATAATGGAGCTGGAGATTCGATTGGAAAAAGGTTTAATTTACCTTTTTGTGAAAAACAACCTATATAATCATTCTTTTTATTGTCTTTTTTTTCTGATATATAGTCTGAATCTAAATCCACACTAAAAGACAGCATATTTTCGTTGTAAAAATCAGAAGTATTCATTAATAACGACGAAAACATATGACATATTGAATGATAATTATAATTATTATCGATATACTCAATTTTTTGTTGCTTGTCATTTAAATAAGGGTATGCATAAATTTCTTTTATATCTGATAATTGCAGATTAAATTCAGATAATAAAACATTTACAATATTTTTGAATTGAGTTTCAGAATAAAAAGCTTTATTATGATGTTTTATTCTGGATAAACGCTCTAGTTCCCAATATCTTAATAATGACAATTTACCACCATCATATTCCCAAAGTGAAATATTTTGGTCGTGCCTTTTTGTATCTGTTTTATAAAAATTGGCATACTTGTTTATCTCTACATATGCAAATATGTAGTAACCTTTTTCCAATTAAGTACCCCTTTTATTTAATATCTTTGAGTTCTGCTTCTGTGGACTTTTTCTAATTTTGATTGTTCTTTTAAAAGTTTTTGATAAGAACCTTCTACAAGTTTTTTCTTGTCTTGGCATACAAATTGCTTATATGTATCGAACATTTTAATCCATTGAATATATGTCCAATCGGAAAAATTTAGTTCACTATCTAAATTGATAATTTTTTTCAAACGTTTTTGCTGTTCATAAGAAAAAATATTTTTTGTTTTTTGTTTAAAATTTAATCCTGGGGCAGTATACATATATGATAAAAAATCCCAATATTCTAACATTGTTGCTTTTTTTATATCGCAATATTCTTTTTTATGGAAATGCACAAGAACTATAGACACGTTGGGTTTTGGTTTAAAATCTGAAGGCAAAAACTCATAAGCCAGTTTTATATCATATAACGGTTTGAACATAAGTGATTTTAATGTGTCTTTATAATATGGAGTGCCTGCGTATTTTAACATTGCTTCGTACTGCATTATAATATACATATCTTGTGGCGGGTTGATTGCTGTTAGTAATCTTGTTAAGATTTCTCCCGTCATATTAAACGGTATATTAGAAAAAACTTTATAATTGCCATCAGGAAGTTTTATATTCATAAAATCTTGATTGATAAGTGTTAGTTTTTGACTATTCAAGTTTTGCTTTAAAAATTGATACAAAGAGGTGTCTAATTCAATTGCAATTACACTTTTACTTACTCTTAATAAATGTTCGGTTATTATGCCTTTTCCCGGACCTATTTCATATACAATGTCAGTATTATTTATATTGCTATTTTCAACAAGGCTACTAACTAATTTTTTATCGTGTAAGAAATTTTGTGAATCCCTAATATTTCTTTCCATAAATTCCCTTTAATTGCATAATCTTTAATAGTTTATATAATTAATTTAATATAATTGATTATAAGATGAAACGTACAGTTTGTCAACTATTGCCATTTAAATTGGACATATAGCAAGCATACAAAATAATGGTGTTTTTACATATAAAAAACTACTAATACTGGTTACAAATCTTAAACCAAATAAAAATTTGCATAAACGTATAGGAAGAATAAACGCCCTTTTCACCCAAGTCCAACAGCTTTGGACCGCAGTTGACTCTTTCGACACCCCTGCGATGCAACCCAATCCGGCTGACGGGGAGCCAGCAACGCTGAAAATTTAC
>NZ_VOZH01000091.1:0-2741 GCF_013419875.1 Acinetobacter sp. YH12049
AAATCACGTAGTATTTCTGGATTTCTCAGTGGAATCTATGCATCGTTATGCGCATATCAACTTACCCATCAACATAAGCCAAAAATTCAAATTATGGGATCAATTGCTTAAACAGGATTCGGGTTAAATATTTAAAATAACTGGTTTAAGAGCCGGTTTTTTGTAAATAACATGACTTTATTTTATTCACCAATGCATTTGAAACGTCATTAGACTTGTCCGCGAAGTCTAATCGCGCAACATATGAATTATATCTCGCTTTAATTCATCCCATTCAGTAAAGTTGGGTACGATCAACAAGCTTTGCGACACAAAGCCATAACACACTCTTTGTATATTTAAAGCCATTGGCTTGAGCTTTTCCTCGTTATTTATAAAAGGCTTAAGCATGTGTTGCCACATTTGCACCATCATGACATAACTTTTACGGTAACTTTCAATATCTGAAATCCGCCGTTCCAATAAAAACACCTGTGACCATAAAAACTGCTGCGCTTGAATTTGCTCAATTTGAAAGTGGATGATTTGCTGTAAATACTCTTGAAAATCCAAATCTGTGGATAACTTGATCAGCGATTGTGCATAAGTTTTCATCTGTTCGGCATTGTGTTTCACATGCAAATGAATGGTCAGCGCAATCAAATCTTCCTTCTTAGAAAAATATTCATAAAATGTCCCTAAGCCAACGCCTGCAAGGTCGGTAATTTCCCGAATGGTAATTTTGTCGGCAGGGCGCTCATGCAAAAGCCGAACAAAACTGTCCTGTAAGGCTTCTTGGGTGAGCTTTGCACGTGATTGACGCGGCTTACGCCGTATTTGAATGGCTGAATTCTTCATATTTTTAAGCGCGGAAAACCGAACGTCTATGCTTTAAATTTTCTCTATACTGAAATGAAAAGCCAACAAGAACAAGTGGAAAATATAGACGATGAATACATTAGAACAGCCATGGATGACGCATCAAATCAGCAACCAATTTGATGAACTAGAAAACTACAATCTATTTTCAAGCGATACGGTTTTACATGAAATCTTAAAACGCTGCAGCAGCCATGATCAGCCGACTTTATGCGAAATGGGCAAAGTGGCAGGTTCGAGTGAATACTTTCAGCATGGGGCTTTAGCCAACAAACATACCCCAATTTTACATGCCTTCGATGCGCGAGGCCGCCGTACTGACTTTATCGAGTTTCATCCTTCATGGCATAAATGGATGGGACTCAACCGCCAGTTTGATACCCATGCACATCCATTTAATCAGCCAAATTCCAAGGCAAAATGGGTGGAATGGGCAGCACGTTTTTATTTAGCAGGTCAGGTCGAATGCGGCAACTTATGCCCAAACTCCATGACGCTGGGCAGTATTCCACTCATTCAGCGAGAGCCTGAACTGTGGGCAAAGATTGGCGAGAAACTACTATCGACTGAATATGATGAACGCGATGTACCGATTGCGCAGAAAAAGTCGATTTGGCTCGGTATGGGCATGACCGAAAAGCAGGGCGGTTCGGATGCACGTGCTAATAAAACTATAGCTGTGCCTGTGGCAGAAACAGGACGAGGCAAAGCTTATTTACTCACAGGGCATAAATGGTTTTTCTCTGCACCGATGTGTGATGCGCATTTGGTGGTGGCAAAAACCGAACAAGATGGCTTGGCTTGTTTCTTTGTGCCGCGTTGGTTGGAAGATGGCACCAAGAATAATATTCAGGTGCAACGCCTAAAAGAAAAAGTCGGTAACCGCAGTAATTCAAGCTCGGAAGTCGAATTCAAAAATGCGTGGGGCATTATGATTGGTGAGGCAGGGCGTGGCATTCCAACCATTATTGAAATGGCGAATTATACCCGTCTGACCTGTTCGGTCGGTTCGAGCGCCATGCTGCGTCAAGCTTTGGTGCAATGCATTGCCTATACCCGTCAGCGTCAGGCTTTTGGTAAACATTTGATTGAACAACCCTTAATGCGTGCAGTTTTGGCAGATTTGGCTTTAGAGAGTGAAGCAGCGACGCAGCTCAGTTTCCATTTGGCGCAGTGCTATGAATCAGATGATGCCTTGTCTTTGGCATGGAAACGCATCATGACCCCAGCAGCCAAATTTTGGATTTGTAAGCGTGCGGTGGAACTGACAGGTGAGATGATGGAAGTCTTTGGTGGTAATGGCTATGTCGATAACGGCATCATGGCGCGCATCTTTAAAGAAGCGCCTGTGAATACCATTTGGGAAGGTTCGGGTAATGTCATGTGCCTAGATGTGCTGCGCGCGATTGGGCGTGATCCTGAATCTATTGAGGTGCTGTTTAAAGATTTGGCCAGTACAGCAAGTACAGATGAAAGCTTGCAAACAGAATTGCAGGACTTGTTCAGGTTGTTCCATCAATCGCCTGAAGATTTACAATTTATGGGGCGCAGTTTGGTCAGTCGTTTAACGGTACTTGCACAAGCGGTGTTATTGAAACGCTATGCGCCTGATTATGTAGCAAATGGTTTTATTCAAAGCCGTTATAGTGCGAAACATGGGCAAGTGGTGGGGATGTTGGATGCTAAAATGGTCGATGTGGAGCGTTTGTTGGAACGGGCTTTCGCAAGTTAAATACAATGTATTTCCCTCTCTTAATGGGCATAGGTATCTACACAAATCCCAAGTTTTGGGTTAAATTGAAGAGCATGCTCTTCAATTTAATATCTCCCATCTTGATACACGTCTCGTCAGACGATACAACGCCCTCGTAAAGCTTAATATG
>NZ_VOZH01000092.1:0-2620 GCF_013419875.1 Acinetobacter sp. YH12049
AGGTGTGTAGTCTTCACGCTCTAGAAAGCGATTTACACTATCATGCGAGATATTATAAGTCTCGGCAAGTTGTGTGCAGCTAATAGAGTTCGGTTCTGTCATGAGAAAGCCCATATAAATGGGTAATGTACAAGTTGCTGTAGAAGCATGTTTAATTCGTCTGATCACAGATACTTTATAAAGTATTTTAATACTTTTTTGAATCAGTCAATGCGTAAGTCCTAATATATATAAAAAAAGAGGTTATAAAAAACCTCTTTTTGTACAATTTACAATCTAAACCGTTAAAGGCATATAAATGAGCTGCATTTTTCGATGTTTATGTAATTGTTTTTTTAATTTTTCAGACAATTTTTTGATCGAGGTATACATATCATCAGCGCACGCTTGTGCAAAAAGTTCTGTCCCAGGTAATCGTATAATCGCTTCCGCAATATGATTATCACTACCTTTTTTTGAACGTTTATCAACCTGATGATCTTTAGTCAGTTTGACTTGCATACTATTGACCTGATCTAAATGTTTGGTCATTTCCGCAAATTTAAGACGAATATTTTCTTCTATTGCTGGCGTAATTGTTAAATGATGGCCACGAATTGTAATCTGCATAATTCTATCCCTCACCTTCTTTCAGGACTGGAAAAGTTCAAGCCGAATCATCCAACTCAATATGCGAAGCATACATTTACACAATCAGATCATTTCGGCCATTCCTTATAAAAAAAGAGATTCATTATTTCGTCATAATGAACCTCTAGAATAGTCAGATTTTCAAATTTAGATCAACACTTTTCGCTCTGAAGATGATGGAATATGTAACGATTCACGATACTTCGCAACTGTACGACGAGCAACATCAATACCTTCTGCATTAAGCAAAACTGCAATTGCATTATCAGACAAAGGCTTACGTGTATTTTCTTCTGCAATCAACTTTTTAATTTTTGCACGAATTGCCGTCGAAGACGCTTCCCCACCAGACGATGTTCCAACATGACTTGAGAAGAAATATTTCAACTCAAATAATCCACGTGGTGTGAGCATATATTTATTTGTGGTTACACGGGAAACTGTGGATTCATGAAGTTCAACTTCTTCCGCAATATCTCGCAGGACCAAAGGCTTCATTGCCTCAGGCCCTTGTTCAAAGAACGCTCGTTGATGCTCAACAATACAAGTTGCTACTTTTAATAAAGTTTTATGTCGTTCATCAATACTTTTAATGAAATTCTTAGCTTCAAGCATTTGATTACGTAAATATTGATTGTCATCGCTTTGATCAGCACGCTTGATCATATTGGCATAGAAAGAATTCACCCGTAGTTTTGGCATTACATCAGGATTTAACTGTACCAACCAATGTTCATTCTTTTTTAGTACCACAACATCTGGAATTTGATAGTCTGAATCTTTATCTTCAAACTCTTGCCCTGGATGTGCTTTTAAGGTTTTTAACAAAGAAATGGCAAGTTTAAGTTGTTCCGTATTTAAACCGGTTTGCTTAATCAACTTGGGTAATTCATTGGTAATCAGCAACTCATAATTTTTTAATAATAAAATAGCTTCATATCGATATTCGATATGCTCAGGAAGATTTTCAACTTGTACCATTAAACATTCAGCGAGATTACGTGAACCTACCCCTAAAGGATCTAGACGCTGAATATGCTTTAAAACCACCAAAACTTCGTCATCTTCGACTTCTTCTTCATAATCCATAGAATCTAAAAGATGCTGAACAGATTGGGTAATTTCATTTAAGTCACAATCTAAAAAACCTTTGTTATCTAAAGCATCGATAATACAGTGTGCAATTAGTTTATCGATCACAGAAAAGTGTAAAAGATTAACTTGCTCAAGCATATGTGCTTGTAAACTTTGATGCCCCTGCCGATTATCTTCGCGCTCTTCAAATTCAGCAGCACCTAAACTTGTAGGTTGATGCGTATAAACATCATCCCACTCCGTATCTACCGGTAACTCATCAGGCAAATGATCGGCATTTAATTCATTGGTTAAGTCTTTATTTTCCCTTTCTTGTTCTTGTAAGCTATTTAAACTTTCAACGGTATTTTGTTCTTCAACTTTCTCTAATAGAGGATTACTGTCGAGTTGGATTTGAATTTCTTGTTCCAATTCCAAACTTGAAAGCTGTAATAAACGAATGGCTTGTTGTAATTGAGGTGTTAATGATAAGGAATTGGCAACCTTTAACCCCATCGCTAATTTCATTAATAACTCCCCCTATAATTAACCGCACTTTATAAGCAATTTTTATGCCGTTTTATTTTTTATAGCATAATTTCGAAGAGAACGCCCGATTTTTTGTCTTTTTTAGACACATTATTCAGCTAATTTATTCTTTTATTAGGAACAATTCGCCTTATAAATTAACTATATAATTAGATTTCTTATTCATTTTACTCCGGCTGTCACTGTATTTTTTGTTTTCCATTGTTCTTGTTATTTTTCCCGACATAAAAAAACACCCCTTGAGATATCAGGGGGTGTTTCGAATAATGAGCTGGCGATGACTTACTCTCACATGGGTAACCCCACACTACCATCAGCGCTAAGAGGTTTCACTTCTGAGTTCGGGAAGGGATCAGGTGGTTCACTC
>NZ_VOZH01000093.1:0-2521 GCF_013419875.1 Acinetobacter sp. YH12049
AGCTGTATTTCTTGGCGCAGTCGAGCAGTTTGGGATTCCATTTATGCTGCCCCTCCTGATAGGCATCCCGTTCAATCATGATCGTTTTAGCGTTATCAAACAGGATTTCTTGAGGTACTCCTGCAAAGAACTGAAATGCATTTTCTAGACCATCGATCCATGCATCGGTACGTTCATGATCATAAAATTTCACGAAAGTCGCTCTGGAATACCCTAATGTTGCGACAAAGGCTTTTAAAGTCGTGTTGTTGCGTCGAATCGTGGTGAAATCCACCTGCATTTGTTGGCCAGGTTGGGTTTCAAAACGAATGATCGGTTCCGGTTTGGCAACTGGTTTTAATGTTGCAAGATATTCCCTCAATATCCTGATCTTTCCTGGATATCCCAACCTTAAAATTTCCTGGTAGAGCACGACAGCAGGAATCCATTCAGGATGAGCTGCATTTACACGTTGGAGTAAATAGGGTTTATATGGGTCAAGGATACTTATTCTAGGCTGTATACGCTGATACTGAGGTGTGGTGTTTTGCCGTAAATATTTACGTACGGTATTTCTGGACACCCCCAGTTGACGACTAATGGCTTTAATAGATTTACCTTGTTGATGAAGTATTTGGATTGTCACTGCTTGCTCCAAAGTTAACATGTTGAGCAGTCCAAAATGACCGCTATATTAACCAAGGGGGTCAGTTTTTAAATGCCATTAGGGGGTCATTTTTACACTGCCGCTAACATTAGAGTAACAGTGGGAATTCCTTACCACTTTTACTCTCTTATTTTCCTCATCGTACAGATAAAACCTGTACTTGCTTGAAATAAAAGTAATCCCTGAATTCCACCTAATCTTGGTTCGAGCTGATCTTCGCATATAGAACTCAGCATATCTAAATGATAGAGATCGTATATGAGTACCGAAATGACTGATACGCCACACTACAGTGAAACATTAGAGATTGAGGGGATGACATGTGCTTCTTGTGTAGGCCGTGTGGAAAAAGCTTTAAAATCTGTTGAGGGTGTTGAATCGGCTCATGTAAATCTGGCTACCGAAAAAGCAGTCATTTATGCGCATCAACCACTTGATCGCGCTACTTTAATTAAAGCCGTAGAAAAAGCAGGCTACGAAGGGCTTTGTTGCATAAATATGTAAGCATCTGATTTAAATAAATTTAATTTTGGATCAAAAAACAATCAAAACTTTTAAAATCATATAGTTATGAAATCTTTGTGCAACAAAGCCCTGAATCCATAAGAGTTCCGATCAGCAGTGGTCTCCGCGATGGGTTCCAAAGCCAGCAGATGGAGCGCCTGCATGGCCCGGCATTTCATCGTGGGTATCCCGAGAGGTCTCATCTTGCCATTTTTCTTCGGAATAAGGACTCTCCGAAGCGGAAGGGGCGTGTAACCTCGCCTCTTCAACGACATCATCGCACCGGTCTTGGCCTTGGGTGTATTCCAAGTCACCTTGTCGACCCCAGCCGTGTTTTTGCCTTTGTTTTCAGACACTCGTTTTACGGCCAATGCTTTGCCACTAAACGAGTGAGTCAGCAGCCATTGCAAAGCTTTCGCCTTGTTATACCTGCCGTCTTGTACCGCCTTCACAATACGCGCTTGCAGCCCTCTGACATGACGCTGTACAGCAATCCAATCGATGCTGTCCCACGATGTGCTGGAAGGCGCACACGCTGATACTGCTGCGTTCATTTGCTCTCCCTCCATTAAAAGGGTTCTACACACTCTCTTGTGATGAGAGACCATAAGGACGTCAGCCCGCTTTCGCGTGAGGTAATGTTTCAACCTCTATCCAACCCATTACAGACTGGCATTCGCTTTTTCCTCGTTCCTTCGCCCGCATCACCATGGGCAGTTTTTGCAAACTGCTTTCCCAATGGGGGTAATACGGGATTTCCACGTTCCGCTTACTGAAGTACATCGGCTTAGGTGCCTGCTATCGACCGGGAGGCGTATGGGTCACGAATGCGTAGTAGAAAGACGCGATTCCCACCTCCATTACCGTTTTGGTTCGAGCGTATTAGCCATTTCCGCTCGTTCAATTTAACGATCGTTGCGCAGATTCACATGTGTTCACCATACCGATTATCTAGCCCTTGTCCGGCTATGGCTGCCAGAAGAGTACGCCTCTCACGATTGATACCCCGCACCTTGCGGTGCCTCGTTACATTGTCGAAGGCGCTCTTTATTCAGCCTTCTAGATTCACCCGGTGACACGGGTGGTTCCCGCAGGGGGAACAACTTCATTAAGCGACTTCGTGTCGCACCTCTACCCAATTATTGCAAATCGGTAGATTGCCATCATCCAAATAGCGGCTTAAAGCTGGCCAACGCTTCAGAGTGTAATTGATGGCCTTGGCGGTGGGAGAACTCGATGGCACCGTCAGATGATGTTGGTTGAGCCATTCATATAGTTGTTGCATCACTGGTTGACTATGCTGTTGTCGGTATTCGCGGCGGTCTTCCGCTGTACCATCGGTCTTTTTCCTGAGCTCTGCTTCTATCGCAT
>NZ_VOZH01000094.1:0-2490 GCF_013419875.1 Acinetobacter sp. YH12049
GTAAGCGTCCGCTGAATCCCATACCAATTTTTAATTCGATTCAGGTTTCCAGCAGTGCGGCAGCAATTCTTCAATTTGGGTCACTTTGTGTGTCGGCAGCCTTTTCAGCACATCACTTAAATAGGCATACGGATCCAGTCCATTCAGCTTTGCTGACTGGATTAAAGTCATGATATTGGCAGCTCGTTGGCCGCTGCGCAGCGAGCCAGCAAACAGCCAGTTCTTACGTCCCAACGCCCAGGGACGCATCTGATTTTCAATCCAGTTATTATCTATAGGCAAATTACCATCATCCAGATAGCGGCAGAGTGCCTGCCAACGTTTTAGGCTGTAATTGATCGCCTTGGCAGTTGGAGAACTCGATGGCACCGTCAGATAATGTTGGTTGAGCCATTCATACAGTTGTTGCATCACCGGTTGACTATGCTGTTGCCGATATTCGCGGCGCTGTTCTGCTGTACTATCGGTCTTTTTCCTGAGTTCTGCTTCTATGGCATACAGTTTCTGAATCAGCACTAATGCCTGTTCAGCAACCTGACTTTTTTTGGTCACATGCAGTTCATGGAATTTACGACGTGCATGGGCCATGCAGCCCACCTCAATGACCTGGCCTGATTTAAAGCGTGCTTTATAACCACTGTAATCATCACAGACCAGATGACCCTGCCAGTCTTTCAGGAACTCTTCAGCATGCTGACCTGAACGGCTATCCTGAAAGTCATAGATCACCGCCTGAACTGGATTGTACTGTGTGGTGGCATAGGCCCAGACATAACCTTTCTTCGGTTTTTTCTCATTCTCACCCATCCGCATAATGGTGACTGGTGTTTCATCTGCATGCAGCACCTGCTGTTGCAGCACCACCTCTTTTAAGGCATTGGCCAGAGGCTCCAGTTCCACACCGCAGCGACCAATCCAGTCAGATAAAGTGGATCTGGACAGATCAATGCCAGCCCGCTGATAGATCAGGCGCTGACGGTACAGCGGCAAATGATCGGCATACTTCGATACCAGCACATGGCTGAGCAGTTCAGGTGAAGCAATGCCTTTATCAATCACATAGGCAGGCATCGCTTGCTGAGTCAGGGTGTCACACTGATCACAGACCCATTTGCCACGAACATGCTGTTCCTTGTAGAACTGTGCCGGTCTGAAATGCAGTTTTTCACTGATATCTTCGCCGATACGACGGAGTTGGCAGCCACAACTGCATTGGGTTGATGCAGGTTCATGCTCAATACGGATGGTGTGTAGATGATCTGGCAGCAGTCGACGTTTAGGTTTATTGGTTTTGGCTTTCTGTGTCGCTGCATCGGTTTTATCTGCATTTAATCGTTCTAATTCCAGATCAACGGCTGCGATATCTTCTTCGACCGCTTCGTCCCATAGATGGATTTGTTTTGCCGTTAAGTGTTCATTCTTTTGGGCGAATTTATGCTTTTTAAACAGCGCCAGTTCATGCTCGTATTTTTGATTGAGAATAGAAAGATGCTGAACTTTGGCATCCAATTCTTGATTTGATTGTGCCAGAGACTGATGCTGCATCGCCAACTGCCGGGTAAATTCCAGCAGTTGTTCATGGGTCAGTTGGCTTAAGTCAGGCAGTGTATTCATGACCGCAGTATGCCTGAGGTCATGACGCAGAGGAAATAGAACGTTTGGAGAATAGTAGAATGTAGCAGCCTAGTTTAGAGCATTGTGACCACTTGCTGTCGTCCAATGCGCTGCCAGGGCAAACCCTGAATGAGTGCCTGTAACTGTTCTGGACTGAGAGCTACATTTTCACCCTGGTGAACTTTAGCCCAGTGGAATTTTCCCTGTTCCAGCCGCCGGGCACACAGCCAGATGCCCAGTCCATCATGTACCAGCACTTTCATGCGATGGCCACGTTTATTACAGAACAGGTAAGCACAATGCGGTTTGATGTAGCCAAAGGCTCTCACCACCTGAGCCATGGCAGTATCCATTCCTGCACGCATGTCCATGGGCTGAGTAGACAACCAGATTTCATCAATGCGGATCATGTTGCAAGTGCCTTGAGTAATTCTGCTAAAGCAGATATTTCTGATACTTGCCATTTCAAGCCAATTTCTGCTTTTGAGTGGGGTAAGGTAATTTGAACCGTTAACATGTCAGTAGGAGTAGGATCTAATGGTGCAGAGCAAGATAAGGCAATAAATGCAGGTTTATTCAGTAGTGGTGAGCGATTACTCCCTAGCTTAGCATCAATTAAGCGAATCCATTTGGATACAAGATTTGTATTCAATCCATGTTGCAAAGCGACTGAAGCAATTGAAACGTCTGGTGCTTTACAAGCCTGAACGATCTGCTGTTTAAATTCAGCACTGTATGTTCTTCGTTTTTTCGCAAGAGATACGATGGATGTCTGATTATTTGTAGTCATAAATTTAAGTCCCCACTTGTTTTTAAGTGGGGACTAAATTAAGGCTTATAGGATGAATTCATAAGGTGTGTTCAGCGGACGCTTAC
>NZ_VOZH01000095.1:0-2223 GCF_013419875.1 Acinetobacter sp. YH12049
TAGACAAAATGACACCAAATGAGTTTTACTATGATCAGCTACCCCAACAAAACAAGGTGGCTTAACTAGAGCGGAATATCACTTATAAATACGCTTTTAGTTGTTCAAACAAGTGGAACCACCTCTGATCTCAATAAGAAAACTGTATGTAATTAGCTTAAGTGCATTAATTACTGTGGCTTGTTCCAGTCAAAGTGAATCAGAAGGGATGCTAATTATAAATAACAAAACCTCCGAAGATATAACTAAGGTTAATTTAACTTATAAAACCACTAATAAATCAGAAAATATAGGTAATTTATCTCCTAATCAATCATTTAAGTATCCTATAAAATATTCTGACACCGAAGACTCTATAGTAATTACATATACTGATAGTAATAATACAGTGCATAAGGATGTAGCTGTTCCTTATTTCGGTAAATATGATAAGAAAAATTATAGTTATAATATCAAGTAGTTTAAGTATTATTAATATTTAGAGTGTACGGCATTGACGGTATAGGTTAAATTGACACTACAAGACAGCACTTTAACCAATTTCAACAGCAACATCCCCAAATATATTTAATATAAATTAAGCATGAGATATAAAAATGCACGCCTTTGATATTATCATACCCCAATATACAGGTATCGCTGAAGATGATGATAGCCACGACCATGATGTATTTTGTTATTTAGGAAATTTAGAAGGCAACGGACAAATATTACCCCGTAACCATCATTTAGCTGTTAGCCAAAATGATATTACTCGCGTGACTGTGGTGTGTCCTGAAATGGATGCCCTTGACCGTAAAAATATGAACAGCTATGCCCAAGAAATGCACAATAAAATCGAACAGTTAGCAGGTAAACCCATTCAAACCTTGTATATCGGAGAAGACCATGACTATCCTCTTCCCCGTTATGCCGTACCAACGCAATCTGAATTTTACATGTTGCGTTGGGGCTGGAGTTCGCCTTTACTAGATGGAGTAACCTTACAAGGCATTCCTCTATATAAAATCCCATATACCCAACCTGATCACCCTTGTTATGATAATGTGTGGTCATGGTATCGTCAGGCTGAAGCGTTATATCGTTTGTGGCTTGGTTCTCAACCAGTAAGTGAAGCCTTTGCCTTAGAGCAAATGCAAAATCCCAATTCTGAGCATAGCAAAATAGGTCGAGAATTGTGCCGTATCATTGAACAAAGCACAGGTGTACCCACCTATTATTTTCTAATGAATTACCGTGATTGGACACAGGCAGAAGATATGGAACAAAAATGTCCACTGACAGGGCAGGATTGGCTATTGCCTGCCAATACCTATCACTATATTGATTTTAAATGCGATGAGAGTCGTTTGGTGAGTGAGTTGAGTCAAAATTGGTCGGATGAAAGCGAGGACTGACCGAATGAAAAATTATTTGTGGTAAGCTCATAAAGCCTATCAAGCATAGAGATAAAAATAACACCCAAACTATCTGTAACCAACCGTGAATCGTCTCGATATTTTCGGAGAGTGTTTTACTGGAATCAGGTACAGGACAAGTTTATTTTCAGTATACCCTAGCGGAACCACCTAAAAAGCCCCTTAGACCTATTAATAGACTACCTAGAACAGACCGTTATAAGAAAACCGCCTATAACAGACTATTCTAGGTAGTCAGTTTTTCTCGCTATCTTGAGAAATCATAGTCTTCTTCGTTCCCGTCTAAATACTCGAATATAGGGGTCAGCACAGAAAACGGAAATTATAGGGCGGTAAGTACATTTGTTTACTTCTATGTAGTTGTTATTTAAAAACTTCGTTAAAATTTTCAATTAAATTGCATGTTGCCAATCTCTAGAAGACAGGCAAAGCATAAAAATATAAATCTCTGATTTTAATAAATTAATTAGTCCACAAAATTCCTTAGCGTGCTATTTTCTCCGAATTCTGTGCTGCCCCCAATTAGCAATATTTAGAAAGGTCTAGGATAGCTATTTCTTGGCACGGGTTGAGATTTTGGAGCAACTGATAGATCGCTATCCGCCAAAGGCTCAATTTCACTTAATTCTCGCCTAGTCGTTACCATCTCACTATAAGCTTCTTTGAAATCAGGATTATTGTAAGCGTCCGCTGAACCCCATGCCTATTTTTTAATTTGAGTTGGATTTCCAGCGATGTGGCAGTAATTCTTCAATCTGAGTCACTTTATGTGTCGGCAACCTTTTCAGCACATCACTTAAATAGG
>NZ_VOZH01000096.1:0-2221 GCF_013419875.1 Acinetobacter sp. YH12049
GAAAATAGCAAGTAACTTGGACCAGTGTTGATCATTTAGCATTGTTCGAGGCATAGCGAGTGTAAAATTGGGTTTGGCGATTTAATTTTACTATCTCGCTATTTTTTTAATCAACAAATGTCAACAGGCCCTAGTAAATAATTTGATTATTTTTGATTAGGTCATCTAGTTCGACTTTGCTCGTTTGATTGAGCAAGACCACGAGATCTTGTGATTCGTATTTCGAACCTGATGTGCCATCACGGTCAATTGAAATCACAGCTGAATCAGTTTCTTCGTCATATTCAACCGTTACAAAATCTGCAAGATTTGCTTCAGTTGCATCGTCAGAAAGTAAAGATGAGATGTCGATTTGGTCAGCAATAGAAAAATCATTTACTGTTGTTAATGTATTACCGCCCAAATTGTCGTCTGCGAGAAGGTCGAAAACAATATCATCACCAATAAGTAAACTTTCACTTTCTAATGAGAACATCGCAAACGATGCTGTCGCAGTCACTGTTTCCTGAATAGGAAGCACATTGTTACTGTTTCCTAACTCTGTTTCGAGCTGGGTTGTAAGTACATTTACATCTTGAATTGAGGTTTCAGGGACTGTAACTTTCACTACAAAATCTTCAACTTGACTACTTGAAGTGCCTTGATAAGTATAATACCCATCTGAATCTTTGCTTACTGATATACCATTTACCGAAACTTTGGCATCAACTAAAGCATCAAGAGCAGCAGATTTAAATTTCACACCATTTACATTCACATTTTCCTCTGCATCATTTAGAACTTCTGCATGTAAAGTAAATTGTAAAACTTTCTCTGGAACGCCTGCTTCCGGAGCTATTACACCAAGTTGATCCTGTCCATTTTGATTTTTCTCACCTGTCTTAGCAATTTGAGTTCCATCCGCAAATAGCACACCTTCCAACATATTAATTTGGAAACCACTTACATTTTGGACACCCGTAATACTCAAGTTAAAACCATCAATATAGTTGGTTGTATCAGAGTTGTTTAAAATCATTGAATTGACAGGATATTTTTCACCTGAATACGCTTCATCAAATACAATCCAGTCACTCGGAGTACCTTTTTCACCTCCAAAGTCTTTAGGGAAACTATTTGAGAAATTAAGCCCAAGCTCATTCTGAGTCAGAACTTTGTTAATTTTCTCCCAATTGATAATAATAATTTCAGAAACGTTAATTTCACTTTTCAAATTAGTAAAGATTCTTAGTGCTTCGTTAATTTTATTGAAATCATTACCATACTGTGGATCATTGATAATAGCTTGCATCTGTGCAGCAATATCTACAATTTTCGCACCCGCAACAAGATCATTAGAAACATAATTACCTTGTGCATCTTTATAAATCGTGCCTAGGTTTGGAACTTTAATCACTGAACTTGATGAACCACCACTTGTTCCACCTGATGTTGAAGTTGATACCGAAATTTCACTTGTTAATGTTGCTTTTAACTCAATGAGTTCAGCATTGCCAGTTACAGGAGTTGTAACTTTACCATCAGTAACTTGAAGACTTATCGAAGGCAATACAGCACCTGAATTTAGCTGATCCGCACCTTTCTGAGTTAAGGTTACAGATTGATCAGCCACTGATAATTGATAGAAACCGTCGGCACTAACTGTCGAGCCATTAGCAAATGTCACGGTCAGACTATCATTATCTGCATCCGATGCAGCATATGTAGCAATTTTTTGACCCGAAACAGCTGCACCAACAGTGACTGCTTCTGGTTCAATTTCAATTTCAGGTGCTACGTTTGTTACAGAAGCAGGATATAAAATTACACCGAACTCTAGTTCTGAACTTGCAATTGAACCATTCGATTTTTCAGTTGCAATAGATTCAAGCTTCACATTCAACTTCAAAGAATTACCTGTAACAACCAAACTTGGTGGTGCAATCGCCACTAAGCTTGAACCTTCGATACTCATTCCAGCAGCTACAAAACTTAAATTGCCATTTGTATCCGCAGTTCCAAGCAATACTCGAGTTCCGTCCTCTGTAATAGCATAAATTTTCATACCTTCAACTAAACCAGAGAAATTCAGTGTTAAGCTTTCAGAACTATCTATGAACCGTACCGGGTTTGTCGGAGACTTTTTTATTTAAGTTAGGCCACCTGACCTAACGGGTTAATCTTATCATAGTACATTGCTTCAAACTCAAAAGGTGATACATAACCCAGTGCACTGTGTACA
>NZ_VOZH01000097.1:0-2218 GCF_013419875.1 Acinetobacter sp. YH12049
GAAGCAAGAGAATGAATCACCTAATGATTTTATGCAACGGCTTTGCATCATGCTAAAAGACCCAAAACAGCAACTTCAATTTTACGATTTCCTAAAATCTAATCCTTGAGTTTCCCCCTCTAAAAAAGATTTCAAAACGCCCCAACTTTTGGGGCTTATTTTTATCTTTTTCAGAGGCCGTTTTTTTGTTTCTCGGAGAGAAACGCGGAAGCGTGCATTCCCTCCTGCTGTCGGAAAATGATAAATCCCCCAAACCGCTAAAAGTTGCCGATCGGCAACTTTTAAAATATCAAATTTTCACACATGGCTTAAAACCGCCTAAAATCGCCTTTAAGCGCACTTTTCTTCAAAACAGGGAAATCTAGCTAAACAGGGCTAAAAACGCCAATAAACGCAAAATAGGAGCATTTAGACCATGAAATTGAGTGATGCTGAAAAAAATAATCGTTTGTCAGAGGTGTTTTTAAAGAAATCAGATCGAGAATATTACGATTTAGAAATCACTGAAGATCATCAAAAACTTTATGATCAGTACGTTTCAGGTGATTTAAACAAGCAAGATTTTGAAGAACAACTAAACAAATTGATCAAGTAACCGAGCGAGTGTCTACGAGCGACTGAGCATTATAAAAATTTGCCCCTGCCTTTTCCCTGATTACAAGCTCCCTGTTGCTTCATAACGAGATTTACAGAGCAAAGCGACTGTAGCCACTGGCTCCATGATGAGCGAAGCGAATCCATTCTTGTTTTTAGCGTCCTAGCGGGTCTTTGAAAAAAACTGCCCCCAGGAATCGAGCGCAGCGAGATTCAATAGAGTTTGAGCGAAGCGAAAACATAGGGCAGTTTTAAATGCCGTTTTTAATTTTTTTGGGCTTTTAATAATAAAAAAGCTTTTAAATGCTTTTAAGCAGTCTGAAAGCATTGATATACGTGCGTTTCAGAGGACATAAGACGACACTTAGTGTGCTAAAAGACGACACTTAGTGTGCTAGAAATTCTCAATAAGACGACACTTAGTGTGCTTTGAAAGACAAAATAAAACATGTCGTTTTAAGCACGTTTAGTTTGCAAGATGCGACAAAATAAAATATGTCTGCTTATTGCTTCTTGATAAGGCTTCACATAAGATCAATAAGACGACATAATAAAATAAGACGCTATATGAAAGATTTAATTGTGAAAGATAACGCTTTAATTAATGCCAGCTACAATCTTGACCTAGTGGAACAACGGTTAATTCTTTTAGCAATAATTGAAGCCCGTGAAAGTGGTAAAGGTATTAATGCGAATGACCCTTTAACTATTCACGCAGAGAGCTATATCAACCACTTTGATGTATTGAAAAATGGTGCTTATCAAGCACTAAAAGAAGCCTGTAAAGACTTGTTTGCTCGTCAATTTAGCTATCAAGAACCAAGAGGAAAAGGAGTAGCTCATATTACCTCACGTTGGGTTTCTCAAATTGCATACATCGAAAAAACGGCATCTGTTGAGTTAATTTTTTCACCTGCAATTATCCCTTTAATAACTCGGCTAGAAAAACAATTTACGAGCTATGAGTTAGAGCAAGTAAAAGGGCTTTCCACTGGCTACGCCATTAGACTTTATGAACTTTTGATTGCTTGGCGTAGTAGTGGGAAAACACCAATTATTGAGCTAAGTGAGTTCAGAGAAAGATTGGGAGTATTAGAAAGTGAATATCATCGAATGCACGACTTTAAAAAGCGTGTTTTAGAACCATCATTAAAGCAAATCAATGAAAATACAGATATTACTGTCAAAGAAGAACAGCACAAAAGAGGACGTAATATTATTGGTTTTTCATTCCGATTTAAACAGAAGGCACAGCCAAAAAAACAACAAAAAACCGACCCTAAACGAGATCCAAACACACCTGATTTCTTTGTCGAAATGACCGATGCACAACGGCATTTGTTTGCACACAAATTATCTGAACTGCCCGAAGTTGGTAGCGAATATGCAGAGATCGGAGAGTCATCCGAAGACTTTACGAAACGCCTTGCAGACATGCTTTTAGAGCCAAAAAAATTCAGGATGTTTTATCCGCTACTGGAACAGCTCGGCTTTGGTTCTAAGAAAATCCAATCAGCACCAATCAAACAGGTCGATGAACCTAAGTTTATAGATTTTCCAAATATGCAGATCAACCGAATTTCTTACGGCATGTCCAGAAATAAAAAATTCAAACATTTGAAGC
>NZ_VOZH01000098.1:0-2046 GCF_013419875.1 Acinetobacter sp. YH12049
GTACCAGCGTACGGCCCACAGAATGATGTCACGCTGAAAATGCCGGCCTTTGAATGGGTTCATGTGCAGCTCCATCAGCAAAAGGGGATGATAAGTTTATCACCACCGACTATTTGCAACAGTGCCACATTTTCTATCTTCGATGAGTTACGAGTTAGAATTCAAAGAAAAAACTCTGAAGAATTTTGACAAATTTAGTTGTAATAAGAGTGATTGTAAATAAATAATCTATTGTGCTTAAGCTAATTTCTTTTCTACATTTACAACTTTAAGTTAGCGAAGATCTGTTGAACTGAGTCCTGAAAATGTGAATAGGCTTGCTGCCATGATATTTGTTTGTCCCCGAACACCATAGGAACAACAAAATTATTAAACCTGGCTTTATAGAGTGGATTACGACTTAATTCATTTAAACCAAATAACAATTCAGCAATCGGGTCTTCAACCATAAGAGTATGCTGACGACCATAACGCTCAATATCAGTTTTTATAACTTTAGTAGCTAAGTGCCCTAAATAAACAAAATCTTGTGGTTTACCATAGGTAATTTTAAAGTAGTCATACACATGTCGAACTAATGATTCATCATCAGCTCTTTCAGCATTTCTAGCAAAGGCCGCTGTACGCCTTAAAATTGCTATCAGCTTCTCGATACTGGTACTGACAATTGTGACGGAGGGAAAAGCATCGACTGGCTTCCCTTTCTTAGCCAAGTCATACACAAACGAGGTGATACTTCTAGATTCAAAAGGCTCAAGTAAGTCTGTTTCAACTAATTCCAATTTAATGAATGGTCGTAAACAGGGAGCTTGGTTGAAATGCTGAGGATATCGAATTAATAATTCCATATAACGATATTCATCCCAGACAACTGGTTCCTCTTCAATTGTAAAGAAATCAGATTGAGAGATTTTGTCTTGTACTTGATGAAGCAATTGTTTACGTACAACTTTAGCTTTAGAGCGACTTAATGCAATATTTGGTTTTGGAACTATTTTAATGTCCACATCTTCAGACATCCGATTTAACTGAATATTTGCTTTAGCTAAAGAAGTTCCACCAGCAAAAACCAAGTCATGCGTTTCAAATTCTAGAGACTGTAATAGTCTCAATAACTCGACAACATAGTAATCTTTTTCAACAATAGAAGTTGCACCAATACCAAGTGCATCAGCGACATCTGCAAACACATTTTTTATATCAGGCATTAATTTGGCTACGACCTACAGACAATTGGCGTGTAAAACGACGCGGGGTTTTAATTTGAGTAAAGGCTGGAATCTGGGTGGATTGACCAGATAAATATTTTTCCGTAGCCTCTCCTAACGTAACCTGCACATCCAATCTTTTTAATGCCTCTAAGATCACTGCATCCGCGCCTTCTGGACAGGCTGGCATTACTTTGCCGGTAATTTGATTTTTTCTTGCTTTGGTATAAATACCATAACCAACTTTAATTAGCTCACCTTCTTGAACTAAGTTTCGCAGAACTCTTCCAATTTGGTCATAATTCGCAATGTCATTAAAATCATCACGCATAAAAACATAACGTTTTGAGCGTTTGATGCGCATTTGCATTTTCGCTTTAGTTGTCATCGCATCTCCCTTATACATCAGTTTTCACATACCTTTAAACTAGCAAAAATACGACATTTTGTCGAGCAAAAATACGACATTATACTAGATGAGACTGTAGATAAATTACTCAGGAAGACAACTTTGTCTGATCTGACAGTTCTTGGTTGAGTTGCAGAATTCTATTACTCTATTACATTAAACAGCTGTAGATAACTACTTATGATCCAGAATTGGTTATCAAGCACCCTGATTACATAATAATCATAAGTTATACAACTTACACAATTTATGTGTCAGGAACCTGTCCACTTATGTACCTCTAAACACGTACGTGTTTTTATGGCACTGTTGCAAAGTTAGCGATGAGGCAGCCTTTTGTCTTATTCAAAGGCCTTACGTTTCAAAAACTCTGCTTACCAGGCGCATTTCGCCCAGGGGATCACCATAATAAAATGCTGAGGCCTGGCC
>NZ_VOZH01000099.1:0-2016 GCF_013419875.1 Acinetobacter sp. YH12049
GTAAATTTTCAGCGTTGCTGGCTCCCCGTCAGCCGGATTGGGTTGCATCGCAGGGGTGTCGAAAGAGTCAACTGCGGTCCAAAGCTGTTGGACTTGGGTGAAAAGGGCGTTTATTCTTCCTATACGTGAACCGCATCCTACGGAATGAGTAACCCTTGCCCTATTGTGAGTAGAACGTCGTATAATTCAAACGAAAGCAGTTAATAGGTATGAAATATCACAGCACAAAAGAGCGACAGGACATGTTTAGATGATGTTATTATAAAATAATAACATCATGGATGAATAAAAAATAATTTTCTATCTTTACAACTATGTTATACTTCTATGATAAGGCTATGATGGCAAAGCCTTGGTTTTCCTAATCAAATAGTCGCCGAGATGGCTTCAATGCGACAGTAGGTCTACTGTCTCACAATTAATTCATGTATCAGATTTTTGTTCCCTGATGGGAAGTGTTATCCATACGAAAAGAATATGGGTAAAGTGTTACACCTGTATATGACATTCAGAATGTCCTGTCGGGGGAACTGGTACCAATTTAATAAAAGAAAACAGTATAGAAATGACAATCGAAGATATGCAAACATTAGCCCTAGAGCATGGGCTGAGAATTTCGGAAGAGATGAGCGTCAATGAGATGGGCATCGACTTTAGAGTTGCCTTTGTAAAGGAAGTAAACGGTGAGAACTGGGTACTCCGTATACCTCGAAGAAGCGATATGCTTGAACAAATCGAAAATGAAAGTAGAATATTGGATTTAGCCAAAAGAAACCTGTCGATCAATGTCCCTGATTGGAAAATTGTATCGGAGCGCCTAATAGCCTACCCTTTACTGGAGGATGCGCCTGCTCTGACATTCGATGCGATAACACATGAGGTTTCTTGGAACATAGATCGCGATAGCATAGCTTATGTGGAGTCTCTGGCAAAATCATTGGCCGAATTACATCGTATTACAGCTGACGATGTGAGAAAGAGCAACTTGAAAATAATGACTCCAAGTGAATTGAGGACCGAAATAGCTGACCGTATCCACTTGGTGAAATCTGAGATAGGTATCAGCGAGCCGTTGGAAAACAGATACCGTAGATGGTTGGACAATGACCCTTTGTGGCCTGAATTCACTTGTTTCATCCATGGCGATCTCTATGCAGGGCATGTCTTAACCTCGAAGGAAGGTAAGACCTCTGGTATCATAGATTGGTCTACTGCGCATATGGGTGATCCTGCACTGGACTTTTCTGGTCACGTATCGGTTTTTGGAGAGGATAGCCTGAAGAGTTTGATAACGGAGTATGCTAAACAAGGCGGAACGATATGGGATAGGCTCTACGAACAATCTATAGAGAGGGCTGCTGCAGCTCCATTAGCATATGGCGCTTTTGCGGTAGAGTGCAACGACGATAATCATATCAATGCCGCCAGAGCAGCCTTAGGTATTGTTCAATAAAATGATGTGAGGATACTTTTTTAAATGCTAAAATAGGAGTTCGATTGGTGCCACTTAAGAGTATCATTGATTTCTATTTTAGCCAGTATCCTCCACTTTTAGGAGCTCCTCGAAACTCGATTTTATGATCATCTCTTAAGATTTTGAGCCACCGCTCTACTATCTTGACAGGAACTAATAGCTCGTTTACTAAAAATGGTGCACGCTTTCCTGGATTAGTTCTTATCTGATTAAATAGTAGATTTACTCCCTCACTTACTCCCTCATTAGATTCGAAAAGTAGCTTTGATGAGACAATAACTCGAAAACCGTGCTGGAAATTTTCAAAGACAGGGGGACGCAGACCATAGGATGCGAAGCCTTCTTGGATTCGTTTGATGCCTGACCCATATTTTTCAATAAAATGCGCTTCTTTGAACGTGGCAGATATCCTTTTATTGGTAAGCGTCCGCTGAACCCCATGCCTATTTTTTAATTCGATTTAGGTTTCCAGCGGTGTGGTAGCAATTCTTCAATCTGAGTCACTTTATGTGTCGGCAACCTTTTCAGCACATCACTTAAAT
>NZ_VOZH01000009.1:0-114242 GCF_013419875.1 Acinetobacter sp. YH12049
TACTCACCCGTCCGCCGCTAGGTCCAGTAGCAAGCTACCTTCCCCCGCTCGACTTGCATGTGTTAAGCCTGCCGCCAGCGTTCAATCTGAGCCATGATCAAACTCTTCAGTTTAAAATCAATAGTACCTATAGGGCACCAATCTTGGCTCATCAATTACTGACAAAAATTTGCTCAAATAAACTTCGAGTAATTTCTACCATCAATCAATGAAAATAATTTCGATCAATCAACCAGTAAAAATCCACACAAGTTGTTCTTCATAATCTCTTAATGATCTTCTTGTTGGTTCGTCACCAGCAAGCCAGGTCGACTATATTACTCTTTATTTCTAAAGAGTCAACTGGTAATTCAAATTATTTTTAAACTTATCAAATAAAACCTAACTTAATCAATTCAACCAAGTCATTGTTTTATCAGAAGTTTTAATCTTCATCACCGCCGATGGATGTGCATTCTACAGCATTTCTGATCCAACGCAACACCCTTTTCCATTTATTTTTAGTTTTTCATTACGTTTGTTTATTTATTCTACTAAATTAAGTTTTTTTACTTAAAAAAGTGCTTTTAGCGTACAGAAAGCATGCAATATGCCACAGGCACCCATAAGATAAACATTAAAACTGGCATAACACCGTGCACTTCTTCAGGTTTTCTATACAACCACTGAATAAATGGAATGGCGATACCAAATAATGCCGCCATCAATAGCACATCAACGAATCCACCTTTCAGCAGTAACCACAACAATACTGGCGCACTCATCAACAAGCCAATTATCAATAAAACACAGTATTCGTATTTCCTGAGCTGCCATCGTGTGAACCCTTGAATGATCCAGAATTGTTCTGCAGATTCAAAATTTGATTTTAAGTCCATTTTGATCACGCCTAGATTGAATAAACTCAGTGCAATATAGACGGCACACATTAATTGGAATAATTGTGAAGCAGTGAAATCAAGGCTCATGATGTTCCAAGTATCCACCTGTGTGGCGAACCAATACAAAATCACGACCGCAGTAACTGATATACCGATACTGACAATACGATGGGTTAGAAATCTTTTATGAAATGCCTGACGAATAATGAGTTTATTTTGATTGAGCCAGAGTGGGCTATATTTCTGTATCAGAAATACGCTAGGTACTTGCAGCTTTATTGGTTTTGATTTCCTACCGAGCAGCCAGAATTTTATTGCCGCTGTACAGACAAAAGTAGATAACAACAGCGCAACGAGTTGAGCATCCAATATCGCTAGGCTCAAAATGGGCAAATATGTCAAAAGACAGACCAAACCGAAATATTGATTCTGTTGTAAAAACAGCATTTGTATGATTAATAAATTAAAGATCCAAAGTAGCATCAATACACTAATGCCAATGGAAGCTAAGAGTTCATACTCAACCCAAACATATAGAAGCGCTAAAACAAATGGCAATGACAGCAAAAAGCTTAAACTGCCTAAAAATTTGATTTCCACTGCAAAACGACTTTTGAGCGTGATGGGCAATAGCGCTAGATAGCAATACCCTTCTCCACCACTTAAAGCTTTACGCTGTATCGCACACCAAAATACATTTAAGGCAAGAAAGCCAGTCCAAAGAAACAAATTCGTGATTAATGATTTGCAATAAACCAAATCAATAATGGGCTGCACTAAAGATAAGAGCAGTCCGAATAGCATTGGCCCGAGAATTAATGTGATTAAAATAAGTAAATGCTTTTGCCGTGCAACTGCGTCTGCTGTGGTCTTGACATAAAATGTCCATCGATATTTCAAAAGCGTTTTTATAATTGTTCGCTGCCCAACATGTCTTTGTTTATTCATGCCTCCTGCTCATTGAACTTTAGCCGATCCAGCTCGATGATTTTTGCTGCAAGACTGTCTCTAAATACAGGATCATGGCAAGATAATAGAATCAATTTCGATTGGCTCTGCTGTAAAAGTATACTTGATAATTCAGCCAAGGCATTTTGATCTAAGCCATTGCTCGGTTCATCTAAAATCAGCAATGGTGCCGAAGTCATTAAGGTAGCAACCAATAAAAACTTTTTGGTTGTGCCAAAAGACATGTCAGCAAATGGCGTGGCTAAATAGTTTTCTAATTTAAATTTTTCAATGAATATTTTATACTGCTCATGCGCTATCTCTCGAATATCACACATTAAATTCAGAAACTCCTGCCCTTGTAAAAAATCATAAATAGGGCCTTTATCTGGCACATAGGCCACAAGTTTCTTGTATTCATTATTGTGAGGGGCATATTGCTGATCATTAATCAAAATATTGCCTGCATCAAAATCCAACATCCCAGCAATCATCGCAAGTAAGGTGGACTTCCCTGCTCCATTCTCAGCAACAACAGCGACAATTCCGAATTCGTTTAACTCTAAATTTAGATTTGAAAATATACATTTTCCCGCAAAAGATTTGGACAATTGCTGCAAGCTCAAAGAAACCATCATGATGTTCCTGATTTATTATATTAAGTTATTGATTTATTATTAATCTATCTTCACATATCTTAGATCTGAATTAAATAGATTCTTTAATCGACAACTTTAATTTTTTCAGTGTTATTCACTATCTAAATACGCCAAAATCATCTTCGACAATTCCACTTTAAGCTGCTGTTCTGTAATTAAAAAACTATTATTGCTCACATAGCGCATCATGGTAAATAAAGTACTGTTAATAATCACAAAAGAGCAATGTTTCAGCGTTTCAAAGTTCCAATGTGAATAATAACGATTAAATAAATACATCCCAACTTCAAAAAAATGCTTTTCCAAAACCTGAGAGGCATCTGAATGACTGTATTGATGCCAATGTTTTAAGATCTCAATGAAGAAGCCACGATCAGCTTTCAACATATCAAAGCCAAACTGAATACAAAGTGGGATCACCTCATAAATACTGTGCTGCTCTTGCTCCACGACTATATTTTTTAGTGCTAACCCCAATTGTTCTGATTTTCTGAGCAGTAACTCTTCTACGATTTGTTCTTTATTTTCAAAATATTGATAAATCGATCCAACGCTCACACCAGATTTTTCCGCAATTTTGGGCGTCGTCAGCTCCAGTAAACCTTGTTCTGCAATACACAACTGCGCTGCTTGCAAAATGCTTTCCACGATCATTTTCGCGCGTTGTTGTTGTGGTCTTTTTCTCATTCTATTGCTCTCCAATGCGATAGTGTTATGCGAATTGAATGCGAATAAATATTCATATTAGTGTGGTATGCAACAATAACATTGAAGATCAAAACATGACCACTCACTTCAATACCCGACTGACTTCATTTCAGGCCACGCAGCAATCTAATCTACTGAGTTTTCTGTTGTCTCATTTGACGGGTCAGGCTGCACAGCCCAATTACGCTCAATATCTTGCCCTCAATAAAGCCTTGCAATGTGGTGATCCACAGATGGAAAAAGTGCTCACGTGGATGATGCAGAACCCTAAGCAGCATCGTGAATATTTTGAAATTGCTTTATTTAAAGGTGTAGAACAGCTTCCCTTTCCTATTCCTGAACTCGAACATTTTTTTAAGCATATTGAACAAACACCGCCGTGGCTAGAGCCAGAACAAATACAGCAAGCCCTTGAATTCACCCATCGCCTCGGGATTAACAATGGCTTTATATTGCGAGATCTTTCACTCATGGTGGGTTATCTCTTCCCCGGTTTCAATCAACCGCTCATGCTGACCGGTGCTTTAAATAAACAAGCCGGTACACGGCTGGCTGAAACTACCAAATGGTGGGTAGATATCACTGAAGAACGCGGACTCGAACGTTTGTATGCGGGATTTACATCGACGATTTATGTGCGTTTTATTCATGCTGTGGTACGGCATCAACTCCAAAAAGGTAAAGACTGGGATTTTGCAACGTGGGGGGTGCCGATGAATCAATTTGACTTGGCGATGACCAATCTTGCCTTTAGCAGTGTGGTACTTTTGGGCATTCGCGCTTTAGGGATTTTTCCATCAAAACAAGAGACTGAAAGCTTTTTGCACTTTTGGCGTTATGTGGGTTGGTTGATGGGTATTGATGACAAATGGTTAATTGAAAAAGAATCTGATGGTTGGAAACTGTTGTATTGGATGCAATTTGTACATCCTCAATCTGATGCAAGCAGTATGGCTCTCGGCGCCAGTCTCTCTAAAGAACCTTTTGAACGACAGTACAAATACCTCCGAGCACTTCAGCAAAAACTGGCTTATCGACAACATCTGGAGCTGACACAATTTTTTATTGGCAAAAAACGCATGCATAAATTAGGGCTCAAACCACAGTCCGCCGCATGGTTTGCCTATTATTTATTGGCTAGAAATCTTGTCCTGTATTCAGGCGCTAAGCATGTCCCAAGTTTAAATCAAAAATTACAGCAAAAAGGCCGTGCGATTCAAAAACTCGGTTTAGCACTGTATCAAAGTAAGGCCAAACAACTGGCCAGTATGCACCAATAAAAAAAGCAGAGCGATCGCTCTGCTTTTTGGATGACAAATGTCAGGACTTAGAATTTCATCGAAATACGTGCCCAATAATTGCGACCGATATTATTAAACTGTTGATCAGTCGCTAAACCTGTCCCTGCATCACCCAGTTTATTTAGATGTTCGGTATAAGTTTTATTCAAGAGATTATCCACACCCACAGATACATCTACACCCTCATCAATATGATAAGTACCATTTAAAGACAGTGTGCCAAATCCTGCACTTTCTTTCAGGTCATAACCCACGATATTGCCTTGGTGCGCACTGATACGATTTTGCCCATCAACCACACGCCAGAATGCTCCCAAAGTATAATTATCTTGGATATAACGTAAGTTGATACGTGCTTCTAACGGTGAGATTTGTGGTAATGGCTTGCCATCTGTGGTGTTTTTACCCCACGCATACATTGCGCTGACATCGGCTTGAATATGATCGCTAAATTGATAGCCAATCCCTGCTTCAGCTCCCGCAATGGTGGCATCCACATTTCGGCTATGTGCTTCCATACCCTTCATCATTCCTGATCCAGACTTATAACTTGTTAAAATATAATCTCTCACTAAACCTGCATAAGCCGATACCCAGGAATTCAAAGCGCCATGTTCATGTTGATAACCCATATCTAACTGAAGCGTTTTTTCTGTATCAATATGATTGAATGTATTGTTATGACCATTTCCTGATTTTGGGCTGAATAATTCCCAATAATCTGGCATGCGCTCTACATAGCCTAGACCGATATAGGTTTTACCATTGTCATGTTCAGGGTGCTTATTTTCAAAACGAATAAAAGCACTTGGCAAAGTTTCATTCAGCTCCGTGTTATAGCCACTCGCTTTCGAAGCGGCACGCTCATCTTTCACTTGCACTTGATCAAGACGAAGACCTGAAACCAACTTATTGTTGTCACTCAATTGATAACTGACTTCTCCAAAACCACCATATGACTGAAACTTCATATCTGTTTCACGTGCTTTGTCTTTATAGCTATTGCGCATCCCTTTGCGAATACTATGTTCATTGTTCTGTGTGTCAATGCCTGTGACAAAGTCAATCTTATCCCATTCATGTGTCACAGCCATACGTGCATTTAATGTTCTGCGAGCAACATTCGATGCCATTGGCATATTCATCATGCCACTTGGTTGAAACTCACGTAAGCTGAAGTTATCCATGACATGATCATTAAAACTATAGTTGACCTGTGCTTCAATTTTCTTAATCACCTCAGTGACATTCTTTTTCTCGACTCGAAACCCCAAGCTTTCGCGGGCAAATTGCGAACCATCCATTGAACGGCCTGCGTATACCGCCTCACCATCGGCTTTACCTCCGGTAAGTTCTACCCATGTATCTTCATTCGGTGTCCAACCGAGTGCCAAATCTGTATTCCAGCGCTCCCAATCTGACGGCACAGTATTGCCATCTCCATCTTGGTAGCTGTCTGCAACAGAACGGCTGGCATTTAGACGCACATATTTATGTTCATCGCCCACAGCCGCTTCGATATTATGATCTAAACGACCATAAGAACCGATCATCACACTGGCTTGACCACGGTAGTTTTTATCAGCATCCAACTGTTCAGGTTTACGTTCAAACAAGACTGTTGCAGCAGAACCTGTATTGGCATATTGAACCGTTTGAGGTCCTTTAATCACTGAAATTCGGTCATAACTTTCAGGGGAAATATAAGACGTTGGTGCATCCATACGACTTGGACACGCCCCGAGATTTTCTGTGCCATCGGTCAAAATTTTAATGCGTGAACCAAACATGCCACGGAAGGTTGGGTCTGCATTGGTTCCCCCATTTTTAATGGCACTAAACCCCACAATACTTTTTAAATAATCGGCCCCATCACTGGCAGGTATCGGTTGAATCGGCTGTTTGGGGTTGGCACGAACAATCAGGCCATTGGCATCATTCCCCTGATGTGATGTCACCACAATCGGTGCCAAAGTCTGTACTGCATTGGTTTCCGTCATCTCTACGGACATCTCATCAGCCATCACCGTAGTTGAATAGCAGGCAACACAAATTGCAGCCGCAAGAGGCTGTAGAAAAAATTTAGGCTGAGCCATGTTTATCTCACAAAATACATAAATAAAGGCGTACCTGAGTCCTCAAAGACCCAAGTTTAAAAAACGTCGGATTTATACAGCGAGTGGCGGGGCTCGACCTTGCGGAAGTAAAAAGAGTTGTTGAAGAACAAACCAGACATGCTTGAAAGCTTTTTGAAAAGCAATTAAACGAACTTGAATTCGATCAAGCACTTCTTTCACATCAAGTTCAGAGGGCAAAACCAAATTGCCATAGACCGTACAATACTGACATTGATGACTGGCATCATGTTCATGGGCAGTATGATCGACTTGAACTTGCTCCACATGAGCGGAAGATGAATGGTGTGAATGTGCGGTATGTTCAGCATGAACATTGGGAAGTAAAAGTGCACGCGTAATGGTTTCGCAGACCGGAGCAACTTGATATTGCTTGGGCAACAATGGCTGTAAAAAAACAGCAATCTGCAAAAAAACGGCTGCAAAGGACAGCAGCACTCCACTACGAAACAATACAGGCAAACCCTAACATTTGTCTGACCCAAGTATAACAAAGCCCAATCGAAATTGGGCTTCTCTCAGGTATTTTTTAACCGCGATCAATTAACGTTTAACTGCGACTTTATCTTTTTGACGTTGGCGAACCAATTTTTCCACTTTGTCACGTGCACGTTGACGTTTCAAAGGCGATAGATAGTCGACGAACAACTTACCATTTAAGTGATCCATTTCATGTTGGATACAAACTGCGAGAAGTCCGTCCGCTTCCACTTCAAATGATTGACCTTCAAGGTTAATTGCCTGAATTTTTACACGTGACGGGCGCTCAACTTTATCGTATATTTGAGGCACTGATAAACAGCCTTCTTCATAGGGCTGCGTCTCTTGCGTCAATGGCGTAATTTTGGGGTTAATAAACACCATGGGTTGATCTTTTTCTTCAGATAAATCCATGACTATCAGCTGAATATGGTGATCTACCTGTGTTGCTGCCAGGCCAATTCCCGGTGCTTCATACATAGTTTCAAACATGTCGGCTGCTAACTGACGAATTTCATCAGTAACTTCTTCGACTGGTTTTGCAATGGTACGAAGACGGGGATCGGGGAAACTTAAAATAGGTAATAAGGCCATACGACGTCCTCACTTATGCCATTGATCAAAAAACAAAATGAAGGAATGCTTCATCAAAAAATTGTGTGTAATATCGTTATTATAACGCAGTTACATACATAATTTTAGGAATTATGATAATGAAAAAGGTTTTGAAGGGCATGCCAACTTTTAGTGCCTTGGGGTTTAAAAAACAATTATTGGCACTTACAGTCTGTGTAAGTGTGGGGATGGGAATGGTCAGTGTTGCAGAAGCTGCCCCTGCTCGTAACGTCAATCCACCGTCATTGAAGGCAGGTGCGCCTCAAGTTTATGTGGTGAAAAAAGGCGATACGTTGTGGGATATTTCCAAGCGTTTCTTAAAAAATCCTGTGCGCTGGCCTGAAATCTGGGCGAGCAATAAACACGTGAAAAATCCGCATTGGATTTTCCCAGGTGACCGCCTATTAATGTGTACCTACAATGGCCGCCCAATCATCGGTAAAGATGAAGGTGATGGCTGTGAAGGTATCATTCGTCGCTATACAGGTGGCACTAAACTTCAACCACAAGTTCGTGTTGAATCCCTAAATAGTGCGATTCCGGTTATTCCATTGGAATATATTAAGCAATGGCTTGAGCGCAGCATGATTGTTGCAGCTGATTCTGTGGAAGGCACACCTTACATTTTAGGTACAGCTGATCAACGTGTATTAGCTGCCAAAGGCCAAACAGTTTATGCACGCGGCCAAGGCATGCAAGTCGGTCAACGATATGCTGTTTACCGTGAAGGCGAACCGTACATCTTTACCGATGCAAACGGCAAAAAATACAACGCAGGTTTAGAACTGACTCAAGTCGCTTCAGGTGTTGCCGTTCGTGGTGAAAATGACATTACCACTTTAGAACTAACCGATACTTATAATGCTGAAGTTCGTCGTGGCGATCGTGTTCTTCCTGAATATGACCCAATGCTGCCAACACTGTTCTATCCAACCAATGCAGAAAATGTCACTGCTGGCGGTAGTGTAGTTCGTGTTATGGGCTCGATTGGTACTGCAGCGGTTCACAGTGTTGTGACGATCGACCGTGGTAGCTTGCAAGGCGTTCAATCTGGTCAAGTCTTTAGCGTGAACCAAAAAGGTGAAATCGTGACTGATCCAAAAACCAAAGAACGTGTTCAACTTCCAGGACAACGTATTGGTAACATTATGGTATTCAAAACGTTTGATAACCTAAGCTATGCTTATGTACTTGAAAGCGAATTACCAATCAAAGTAGGTGCAACGATTCAGCCACCACTGATGGATGACTAAGACCAAATCCATAAAAATGAGGCTGTATTTCAGCCTCATTTTTATTATCCAACAACGATATCACTGATCATTTTAAACCATAAAAAGAAGACAGATTCAAAGGTCTCATTATGCTCAACTCATTGACTGACTTGCATTTAGATTACATTCGCCTGTGGTTTGTGGTGCAACACTCACTTCGTAGTTTCTATAAAATTCAGCAGCACTATCCTGCCCTACACCACGCCCTTAAGCCTGATCAAATCACCACATGGCAAAAATTAGGACTGCATAAAAATCATTTACAGCGCTTTGAAGAATTTCATAGTCCAAGTGGACAGCTTAGCTTTGAAAAATGTCTCAAGGATATTCAACAATACAGTGACTTTGTACTGATTCCTGAAGACCTGAACTATCCTCAACAGCTTTTACCTTATAGCGACAAGCCGCCCATTCTATTTGGGCAAGGTAATGCCCAAGCCTTGATGCAACCCCAAATTGCGATTGTTGGTAGCCGCAAACCTAGTCCCCAAGGTCGGCAAATTGCTTATGATTTTGCTTATTATCTAAGTGAGCAAGGGTTCTACATCAATAGCGGTTTAGCACAAGGAATTGATGAAGCGGCACATCGCGCTGCCATACAACACCACAGAACCATTGCCGTGATGGGCACAGGTTTAGATCAAACTTATCCGACCGCACATCAGCGTTTAAGACAAGAGATCATCCAACATGGTGGGACCGTAATCAGTGAGTTTCTTCCACACACTCCACCCCTGCAACACCATTTTCCACATCGAAATCGTATCGTCAGTGGGCTCAGCCTTGGTGTCATCGTGGCGGAAGCGGCATTAAAAAGTGGTTCACTGATCACAGCTCAACGCGCTGCCGAACAAGGCAAATCTATTTTTGCCATCCCAGGCCATATTTATAGTGAGTCGCATCAAGGTTGCCATCAACTCATACGCGAAGGTGCAATTTTGATTGATCATCCACAACAGGTCATTGAAGACTTAGCATTGGCAACACAGTGGCAATCACAAGCTGCCGAAACCTTAACAACCACCGAAATAGCGACACCCGAAACAGCAACACCGGACACTCCACCACCCGAACCCATCCCAGAACATTTAATTGCGCTGTATCGGCAACTCGATTGGGTCGGCCAAAGCCTTGATCAATTGTCCATTCAACTCAAAATTGATACCGCGACATTGACCAGTCAACTGATGGAATTAGAGTTAATGGGCTATGCCACACAACAAGCCGGACACTACTTACGTTGTAGAATGGGTAAATTAGGTTCACAATAGTCCTTTGTCGAATCAGATAAGGTCTATAGAAATGATTACCACCTCTGTTGCAGAAGCAGCTTCCTGTCTTAAAAAAGGTCAGGTTCTCGCATATCCTACAGAGGCTGTTTGGGGATTGGGCTGTGATCCCTACAATGAGCAAGCCTTTCTCGAAATTTTGCGCTTAAAACAACGTCCCATTGAAAAAGGCGTGATTTTATTGGCTGCCAATGTCGCTCAAGTTGAACACCTGCTTCAAGGCTTAACAGAAGATATGCGTCAGCAAGTCATTGCGACCTGGACCAACCGTAAACCCAATGAACGTGCAACCACATGGTTATTACCGGCTGGCGACCATATTCCAACATGGATTAAAGGCAATCATCCAAAAGTCGCAGTCCGTGTGACGACCCACTCTTTATGTGTGGCTTTATGCCAAGCTTTTAATGGCTTTATTGTGTCTACCAGTGCCAATCCTGCAGGATTAACCCCTGCACGTTCCTTACAAGAAGCCAATCAGTATTTTGCCAATGAACTCAATTATTTAAATGGTGATCTCGGCCTAAGCCAAGAACCAAGTAAAATTATTGATGCTGAAACAGGTGAAATCATCCGCGCATAAGTTCGGATGCCTGTCTACACCTGCCTTTCGGGAAAATACAGGCAAAAAAAAGCTCAGCCATATAGGGATGGCTGAGCATAAAAAAGGATGTGTATAAAATCACATCCAGAGGGTCTTACAATCTCTGGGTAAATATCAAGTAATTATTAAGAATTACTTCATCATTTACGATGAAAGTATTATGTAATATTTTTTTAAATTTAACAAATAGATTTTTTATATAAATAAAACTACTGATAAGCACTTTATTTGTGATTTTATAACCACTTAGTCAAAATATGTATCTATTTTTGATTGATTTTTAAGACGAGCATTTGTTTTTTTAATTCAGTTTTACACTCAAAAATCCATTTTCAAAAGATTTGCTCTATAAAAAATAAGTTTGTTTGCCTATATTTTAATCAACACTTCTCATAAATTTTCAACTTTTTACTGGATTTACTTACGCTGCGCCAAGATCACCCCAGTAATCGCCATCACTGTGCCCACTGTATGATAAAACATCCACTGCTCAGCCAACCAGAAATAGGCAATGATCGCGGTAAATACCGGCATTAAATTCATAAAAATACTGGTGCGATTCGGGCCGAGATGTTGCACAGCCAACATCCATACCAACGGTGCAATCAGTGATGGAAAAATTGCCGCATAAAATACACTTGGCGCATTCGCAGGATTAATCGCATCAATGCCTAAATACAACACGAATGGCAAGTGATATAAAACGGCAAAGAAAATTTGTACATATAAGCTCAACAGTAGCGGAAGTTTCAGTTGCCATTTTTTTAAAAACACCCCATAAAAGGCATAAAAGAACACTGCGAAGATCATGAGGATATCGCCGAAATGTCCGCCCATATTCAGTAATTGACTGAAATCTCCTTGCGCAATGACAAACAATAGCCCCGTAAATGAAATCGCACAGCCTAAGATGGCATAGCGGTTGGGCACATCTTTAAGTATGAAAAATGCAACGGCAATCGTAAAAACAGGGATAAAGGCATTGATGATGCCCATATTGGTCGCCGTCGTATAATGCGCAGCGGTATAGCCCAAGCCTTGATATAACACCATTCCAAAGGCACTCAGCACAGCCAATTGCTGCCAATGCTGCCCGATAAGCTGTCTTTGCTGCCAAACGGTTTTCAGCATAAAGGGGGTTAAGATCAAAAATGCGATAAACCATCGATAAAAACTGATACTGACCGGTGAAATATAATCCGTCACATAGCGGGTGACGGTAATATTCAAGGACCATATAAATACCGCGATCAGAGGCAAACAAATTGCAAATTTCGCCCAACGCGTTTGAAGCAACATGTCTGACTCCTCAATATATTGTGCAAAGATTGGTCTAGGTATTTTGAGTGATGTCTGTTTTAATTGAAATACATAATTTCAGACATTTATATTGTAGTTCAGACATCGACACCTAGGCATATATGACATCAGCACCGATTGAACAACAAATCGAGCTTTTTGAAGCGCACTACACCACATTAGATACGGTCTATCCGCACAGTTGTCTTTGGGGTGATTTTAATTTTTGTCTCGATGGTATTTTCGAATATGAAATACAAGGGCAACATCATCTCTCACCTGCCAGTTATGGGGTGTGGATTCCACCACATACAGAACATTGCTCGGTAGCGATTGATGAACAACCCATTCATTATGTGGCAATCCGACTGGCACCAGATCTCTGCATAGATTTTCCCAAGCAGACGGAAGTATTTAGCATCCAACCGTTCTTTCGTTTGTTGGTGCAAGAAATTTTGGCCTTTCCTATAGAGCAACATACCACACCACCCTATCGACACCTGCTACAGGTCTTATTCGACCAATTAAAAACAGCGCCCAAACATCAACATTATTTACCGCAAAGCCATGATGCGGTGTTAAAGCCGATCTTGGCGCAGCTCGCAGATGTAGATCATTTTAGCTTGAGCCTACAGCGATGCTTATCCAATGTTGCTTTGAGTGAGCGTCAGTTATTGCGACTGAGTCAGAACGAACTGCAAATGAGCCTTTCTGAATGGCGAAACCGTGCAAAAATTATTTATGCCATTCAACAACTCCGCGCTGGTCAGTCTATTAAAGCTCTCAGCTATGAATTGGGTTATCAACACAGCTCAAGCTTTATTGAGTTTTTTAAACGCTATACAGGAAAAACCCCAAACCAACACCGTGCCACTACTTAAACGATAAGCACTCAAGCAAGCCTCAGCTCGAATTCTGCAAACTACTACAAAAATTATGCGAAAAGCCTATCGATAAAAGCTTGCTGTTCACCAGATTTCCCTTTAAAACAAGGATGAAAGGCACAACTTCAATTAGGAACGAATATGTCAGCTTCAGTTTACGATATCCCAGTAAAAACGATCCAAGGTGATGACACCACACTCAATCAATACCAAGGCAAGGTTTTATTATTGGTCAATGTAGCCTCTAAATGTGGGCTAACACCGCAATATGAAGGCCTAGAAAAACTCTATACAGAGAAGAAGTCGCAAGGCTTTGAAGTCTTAGGCTTTCCTGCCAATAACTTTTTAGAACAAGAACCTGGTTCTGAAGCTGAAATTCAAGAATTTTGCTCAATCAACTACAAGGTCGATTTCCCACTTTTTGCAAAAATTTCTGTTGCAGGCGCAGATAAACACCCCCTTTATCAAACCTTAACCCAAGCCATTCCTGAACGCATTGGTGAAGGCCCATGGTGGGATGATTTAGTCGAATACGGATTAACACCAAATCCAAAGCCTGAAGTGCTCTGGAACTTTGAAAAATTCCTCGTGAATAAACAAGGCGAAGTTGTGGCACGATTTGCACCTGACATCAAGGCAGATGATGCTCGTATTGTCGATGCCATTAACGCTGAATTAGCCAAATAATTCGACAATATCTCAATCTCTCAGTTAAGATTATTGTGATTTTAACTGAGATTAATCATTTTAAATTATCACAATAATATTTAATAATTATCACATATTGATAATTTACATAGTTTATCCATTATTTTAATATTTCACATATACATTGTTCAAAGTTTCCCTGTAAATACTCATTATGATGAGTCTTATCAAATCACATCCAGCAGTAAACAGGTGAACTTATGAATACATTAATGAAAGCTATCGTTTTATCTATTTCGACAGCACTTGTTGCTGCTCCAGCAATGGCTGCACCGCAAAATAGCCAACAACATGCACCTGCGCATAATCAAAATACGAAAGCTCAACAGCACACTAAACAAAACACACCAGTAAAAAACCAAAGCCAGAACAAGAAAAAAGCCGTAAATCCTTCACATGATTGGCGTTCTGGACAAAAAGTACCTTCTGAATACCGTGGTCATAGCTACAAAGTAGACCACACCAAATACAAAAAATTATCTAAACCGGGCAAAAACCAACAATGGATTAAAGTGAATGGCGACTACATTTTAATGAATGCCGTCAGCCACGCCATTATCAAAATCATTACGGGTTAAACCCACCAAAACATCAAAAGAGGGCAAATGCCCTCTTTTTTTTTGTTCAAGCGATTATTTTGTTATTGCTTTGCAACAATCTATTTTTAATCCACATTCTGCCCCTATATTCAAAGCATAGACTTAACACATAGTGATGATTGAATGAAAAAGCTAGTGCAGAATGCCCTTCTCCCTTTTGCCATTTTTAGTGGTGTTTTGGTGCTGATTGGCTGTGAACCTGCCACAGCACCGCAACAGGAACAAGAAATCGCAGCAGAAAATGATCGCCCTGCAACAACATCAACAAACGAAGATCAATCTGCGACACAAAGTCAGGCGACAGATCAAAGCCAATTAAAAAGCGGCAATATGTTTTATATCGTTCGCGATGTTGCGGATATGCAACTTAAAGCCGGCAATTATGTTGAACAACTCAAACAAACGCAGGTCGATTTAGAAGCCGCAGTCAGCAACCAAGATCATCTCCAATTGCAAAAAGCGGCAACCCAGCTGCAACAGCAGCTCAAAGGTTTCAATCAAGCTTTGAATGATTTAAATCTAAAAAGCACTGAGATTAATGATATTCGCAGCAATTTACAGGCAGCGAATCAGCAAGTGTTGGCCTCACCTTTTCTCAATGGACAAGTCGATTTAAGCAAAGTTGATTTTCAGAAAATTCAAAATCAAATGGGCAATATTCAAGCGGAAATGCTGAAATTGGCAGGTATGTTGATCCAAGATCAAGCTGGAAAAAGCTCATCTACTGCACCCACTGAAACTGAATAAATAGCGAAATCTAGCATTTCCATTGCATTCCACCTGTTGTAAATCAAAAAAGCGTTAGACCTTGAGCTAACGCTTTTTTTCTTACAGTTCCGCTATAGAACACGACTGTTTTTCCTTTTAGATTAATACTTAATAATAAAGCCAATGATGGAACAGTTATGTCAAACGCTGTGATTTATAACATTACACCCATTACCTTTCGTTTAGATTTAAAAGATCCTTTCTTATTTACAGCTCATCATATCGATCATTTTCCTGCTGCAAATGCAGACATGGGGCCAAAAACAGCCGCAGAGAAAGATGAATTCAATATGTACTATGGCGATGTGGTTCCAGGTTTCCCAGAGCATCCACACACTGGCTTTGAAACCATTACCTTGGTTGAACAAGGCTATGTCGATCACTTTGACTCATTAGGCAATGGCGGACGCTATGCTGCAGGTGATGTGCAATGGCTGTCTACAGGCAATGGCGTTGAACACTGTGAAATGTTCCCCCTACTGCATGAAGATAAAGCCAATCCTTTTGAACTTTTCCAAATTTGGTTTAATTCATCGGCTGAACAGAAAACCCATGATGCCGACTATAAAATGTTTTGGCGTGAAGACATTCCTCACGTCTTTGAAACCGATAGTGAAGGAAAAAAATCGGATATACGTGTAATTTCAGGGCAGTTCAAATCCACTGATGCTATTTCCCGACCGCCACACTCATGGGCGGCTGCCGCAGAAAATAAAGTCAACATTTATTTAATCACCCTGCAAGCAGGTGCGGAGTTGGTGATTCCCGCAACAACAAGTAGCTCCAACCGTTTTGCTTATTTTTATCAAGGCAATACATTAGAAATAGAAGGTCAAACCATTCAGATGAAGCATTTGGTTGAACTCCAATCAGATGCCGACGTCCATCTCAAAGCAGGTGGATTAGAAGCCCGGATTCTGTGGTTAGAAGGTGAACCGATTAATGAACCCGTGGCAATGCGCGGTCCATTTGTGCTGAATACCACTGAAGAACTCGATGCCGCGTTTAAACGCTATCGTGAGACCCATTTTGGAGATTGGCCTTGGCCAACACCTGCACCGGTCTTCAAACGTGATCAGGCTCGATTTGCCAGTTATGAAGGCGGTAAACGTGTAGAGCACCCAGAGCAGGAAAACTCACAAGCGTCTTAAAGTTCAATTAGTTGGATTGAGCAAATTCAAAGGTATTACAGTTTTTATCTTGTCCAAGTGCGCGCTGAACATCTTGTTTAAAACGTGCTTGGGCAAAGGTATATTGCTTCGGCAAAAATAAGGTAATACGTGTCGTCTGTGGATCTAAACTTTCGACCAACATTTTATGCAAATACGCCCCATGTTCAGTCCGTGCCATCAATGTCCCCTGCTCCAAATGCTCTTCTAAACGATTATCGGTATAGACGTAGCGATTGTTCGCGGTAAACGCAACACAGTGATTATAGGCTTGTCGCAGATTTCGAAAGGCGGTCAAATATGGTATCTCAAGCTCCGTACTGATGCCATTATCAACCGATTCAGCGACAAGTGCAGCTTCAGTGGGAAGATTGGGTGTCGTGACGTATTGGCTTTGGCATGCAGCGAGCAAACCACAACAGAGACACAGCGATAAACTGGTAAAAAATTTGAGCATACAGACCTATGTAAATTGTTCTTATTCATTTTGCAGCGATTGTAGCAAAACTGCGTTGCTGATTTAATACTCTATTATTCATTCCATGCTTTCATTGCAGACACCATGCAGCTGATTATTTTTACAGGCGTTCAAGCCTCTGGCAAATCAACCTTTTACATGTTGAATTTATATCATAGCCATTTACGTATTAATTTGGATATGTTGAAAACCCGACATCGGGAAAATATGATCTTTGAAGCTGGTTTGGCATCCAAAACGAAAATGGTGATTGATAATACCAACCCAGATCGGGAAGCTCGTGCTCGCTATATCCAACGTGCAATTGATGCAGGTTTTGAGGTGATTGCTTATTATTTTGAAACCGATTTGGACAGTACCTTAAAACGCAACAGTTTTCGTGAAGGCAAAGCCCATATTCCAGAAGTTGGCGTGCGTGCTACTTATCGCAAACTTCAAGTTCCATCACAGGATGAAGGCTTTGATCTAATTTTTAAAATTAAAATTATCAGTCACGGCGAGTTTTCAATTTTACCCATGCATGAATAACGAGCATTAACCTGCTTTTTGGCTATCTTGCCATTTTTTAAAAGCCGATTGCATGGCCTGACGTTCATATGGTTTCACTAAACGACTTTCTAATGAAGCAAAATCACCTTTATAAGCAGCAGCAACCATCGATTTAGCCAACTCTTGAATACTTACGCGTCCACGGTGTTCATATTGTTGAACTTCTTCATGGGTGAGTTCAACATCCCAACATGACACGACAGAACTCAGATCAACCGCTATGCTCAAGTAATATTGATCAAAGTCTTGATAAAGTTCCCAAAAATGCGGCTCATAGGCGATAAGGTTCATGGTGCAATGCTAGCTAATTGAATTTAATCACCATAAAGATTGTATTGAATAAAATATATTCAACTTTAGGTGATAGATATAAAGCCTGAGCTGAAAAAATTAGGGGAAAATTTTGATAAGAGATTTGATGTGAATATTATGGAGAATAGAAATTTCTCAATTATTCATTACAAATAAATCACTTCAAATTCATCAAAGACAATCAAATGAAATTTACTTACCAGTTATGTTCTTTGAACTCAATATTTGGGCAATATTGTTGTATTATCTTTTCTACGTCATTATTAATTTGGTCTAAGGGCAAAATAATCCCTATACATATACCGAAGAAAACAATTAAATGAGTTTGCGTTTTCTCAATATTTGATACTAAACTCCATGAAAAAATTTGAGTGTAATACTCAGTACTTTCGATAAGATTTTTCTCTGTAATCTCAATTTCTTTATCCCCAATGAAAATTTTCGAATTTTCAGCCATATGATCGATATATCGTATCTTAAACATATTTTGAAAAAGAGAGTTTACTTTGGGCAATAATCCTAATAAAAGAGCGACTAAAACAATCAAGTAATTCAAAAGTGAAGAATCATTTTTGAAGAAAATAAAAATAAAGAGACCGACAATTAATAGTATAAAAAATTTAAACACTAATCTGAGAAACTTAACTTCGAATTTGTCATATACAACAGGATTCATCAGATTTTCATTTAGCACCTGAAATACATAAAAATCTTCATTGGTTGTTTTAATGTTGAGTTTCATTTTATTTTTTATATCAAGATTTATTTGCTAAATATTATATCCATCTCGATTTAAGTTGTATATTTGAACATAAAAAAACCACCCTTTCGGGTGGCTCTTTCAATCTCAAACAGCGTCTTATTGAGCGCGGTTTTTGATTTTGCGGATGGTTTCCAACTGAGCTGCAGTTTCTGCAAGAGCAGCCAAAGCAGCAGCTGAGTCCAAGTCGCTCTTTTGATTTGCTAACAATTGTTCAGCTTGTTTACGAGCTTCAATAATTGCTGCTTCATCAAGGTTGTCAGCACGTACTGCAGTATCTGCAAGTACAGTAACAACGTGCGGTTGAACTTCTAGTACACCACCTGATACATAGATTAATTCTTCTGTACCATTTTCAAGTAGAACGCGGATTGCGCCCGGCTTGAGCAAAGTTACTAGTGGCGCATGGCCAGGCATAATACCCAACTCACCACCAGCACCTTTAGCAATTAGCATAGTTACAGTGCCAGAGTACAAAGACTCTTTAACACTTACAACGTCACATTGCATAGTTGACATGAGAATCTCCTAAATTAGGTAACTAATTAAAGTTTCTCAGCTTTAGCAATAACTTCGTCAATACCACCAACCATGTAGAACGCTTGTTCTGGAATGTGGTCGTATTCACCAGCTAGAAGACCTTTAAAGCCACGAATTGTTTCTTTAAGCGGTACAAGTTTACCAGGAGCACCAGTAAACACTTCAGCTACGTGGAACGGTTGAGAGAAGAAACGTTGGATCTTACGTGCACGGTATACAGTAAGTTTGTCTTCTTCTGCCAATTCGTCCATACCAAGAATTGCGATAATGTCTTTCAATTCTTTGTAACGTTGAAGAACGTTTTGAACTGAACGAGCGATTTCGTAATGCTCAGTACCCACTACAAGTGGATCTAACTGACGTGAAGTAGAGTCAAGTGGATCGATCGCTGGGTAAATACCAGAAGATGCGATGTCACGGCTCAATACAACAGTCGCGTCCAAGTGAGCGAAGGTAGTAGCAGGCGATGGATCTGTTAAGTCATCGGCAGGTACGTATACCGCTTGGATTGACGTAATAGAACCAGACTTAGTAGACGTAATACGTTCTTGAAGAACACCCATCTCTTCTGCAAGAGTCGGTTGGTAACCTACTGCAGATGGCATACGACCTAGAAGTGCTGATACTTCAGTACCCGCTAGTGTATAACGATAGATGTTGTCGACGAACAATAGAACGTCACGGCCTTTACCGTTTTCGTCTTTTTCGTCACGGAAGTACTCAGCCATAGTCAAACCAGTCAACGCTACGCGTAAACGGTTACCTGGTGGCTCGTTCATCTGACCGTAAACCATTGCTACTTTGTCTAGAACGTTAGAGTCTTTCATCTCGTGATAGAAGTCATTACCTTCACGAGTACGCTCACCAACACCAGCAAACACAGATAAACCTGAGTGAGCTTTAGCGATGTTGTTGATCAACTCCATCATGTTTACAGTTTTACCAACACCAGCACCACCGAACAGACCAACTTTACCACCTTTAGCGAACGGGCAAAGTAAGTCAATGACTTTAATACCAGTTTCTAAAAGGTCAGTAGAAGCCGCTTGTTCTGCATAAGAAGGCGCTTGACGGTGAATTGGTAAACGCGCTTCAGTCGCTACAGGACCAGCTTCATCGATCGGGCGACCAAGAACGTCCATGATACGACCAAGAGTCGCTGTACCAACTGGTACAGAGATCGGCGCGTTAGTGTTAGTTACGTTCAAACCACGCTTAAGGCCTTCAGTAGAACCCATTGCAATAGTACGAACTACGCCATCACCAAGTTGTTGCTGAACTTCTAAAGTAGTTTCAGTACCGTCAACTTGGAGAGCGTCATAGATCTTAGGAACGCTGTTACGTTCAAACTCGACGTCGATAACCGCGCCGATGATCTGAATGATACGACCGCTACTCATTGCTGTCTCCTCAATTCAAACTAATAATGTTAAACGGCAGCGGCACCACCAACGATCTCAGAGATTTCCTGAGTAATCGCGGCTTGACGCAGCTTGTTATAAATAAGTTGTAGGCTCTTGATCAATTCACCCGCGTTATCAGTTGCAGCTTTCATTGCAACCATACGAGCAGACTGTTCACATGCGATGTTTTCAATCACACCTTGATAAACCATAGACTCAATGTAACGAACCAATAAACCATTTAAAAGCTCTTCAGCTTCTGGTTCATAGATATAGTCCCAACCGTATTGACGGTTTAGACCTTCGCTTTCCTCAGCAGCTGCTAAAGGAACAAGCTGTTCGATTTTTTGGTTTTGAGTCATGGCGTTGACAAAGCCGTTTGACACTAGATAAATACGATCTAACTCGCCTTTATCAAACGCGTCTAACATCACCTGTACAGAACCAGTTAACTGTTCAAGACTCGGAGCATCACCTACGTTTGTAGTTGCACCAAGAACTTTACCGCCGTAGTTTTTAAAAAACGAAACCGCTTTTTGACCAATTAAAGCAAATTGAACTTCAATTGACTGCTCTTGTTGCTGTTGTACGTGTTTTACCACTTTTTTGAACAAGTTAATGTTCAAACCACCAGCAAGGCCGCGATCTGAAGAAACAATGATATAGCCAACGCGCTTTACAGGACGTTCAACCATATAACGGTGTTTGTATTCAGGGTTCGCTTGTACCAAATGAGCAATTACACGGTGCATATTTTCGGCATACGGACGGCCTTGAGCCATGCGCTCTTGCGCACGACGCATCTTAGAAGCTGCTACCATCTGCATCGCGCGAGTAATTTTCTGCGTGCTTTTGATACTAGCTACTTTGGCGCGAATTTCTTTTAAATTTGCCATACGCTTAACCTAGTATTCGAAAGCCCTTTCGAGCTTCCGAAGGTTGATCCGTGAACCAAACCAAAACCAGATTCAACACAGTTGAATCTTAGTAAGTTTGAGTCGCTTTAAAGCTTTCAATACCTGCTTTGATTGCTGCTTCGATTTCTTTATCGTAAGCACCAGTCTCGTCAATTTTTTGCATTAACGCAGCATTTTCTGAACGGAAGTAAGAGATCAACGCAGCATCAAATGCAACGATTTTCTTCACTTCTACGTCAGCCATGTAGCCTTCGTTAGATGCATAAATTGAAACAGCTTGGTCAGCAATTGAGTATGGAGCATATTGTTTTTGCTTCATAAGCTCAGTTACACGTTGACCATGTTCAAGCTGTTTACGAGTTGCTTCGTCAAGGTCAGAAGCGAACTGAGCAAACGCAGCTAATTCACGGTATTGCGCAAGAGCGGTACGGATACCACCTGACAATTTTTTGATGATCTTAGTTTGAGCAGAACCACCAACACGTGATACAGAGATACCCGCGTTCACAGCAGGACGAATACCTGCGTTGAATAATGATGTTTCTAAGAAGATCTGACCGTCAGTAATCGAAATTACGTTTGTAGGTACGAATGCAGATACGTCACCGGCTTGAGTTTCAATAATCGGTAATGCAGTTAATGAACCAGTTTGGCCTTTAACTTCACCGTTAGTGAATTTCTCAACGTAGTCAGCAGATACACGTGAAGCACGTTCAAGTAAACGTGAGTGTAGATAGAATACGTCACCAGGATATGCTTCACGACCTGGTGGACGACGTAGAAGCAATGAAATTTGACGGTAAGCAACAGCTTGTTTAGACAAGTCATCATAAATGATAAGCGCGTCTTCACCGCGGTCACGGAAGTACTCACCCATTGTACAACCAGCATACGGAGCAAGATACTGCATCGCTGCAGGATCAGCTGCAGCAGCTGCTACAACAGTTGTGTACGCCATAGCGCCAGTTTCTTCTAGCTTGCGCACAACGTTAGCGATAGTCGATTGTTTTTGACCAATTGCTACGTATACACATTTAATGCCAGAATTTTTCTGAGCGATGATCGCATCGATCGCCATAGCTGTTTTACCAGTTTGACGGTCACCGATGATCAACTCACGTTGACCACGACCAACAGGGATCATTGTATCTACTGATTTATAACCAGTTTGTACAGGTTGATCCACTGATTGACGCCAAATTACGCCTGGTGCTACTTTTTCAACAGCATCAGTAAGTTTTGCGTCAATAGGGCCTTTACCATCAATTGGGTTACCCAAAGCATCTACTACACGGCCTAAAAGTTCTGGACCAACCGGAACTTCTAATACACGACCTGTGCAACGAGCTTTTTGACCTTCTTGAAGGCTTAAGTAGTTACCTAAGACAACGGCACCCACTGAATCCTGTTCTAGGTTCAGTGCCATACCAAATAAGCCGCCGTCGAATTCGATCATTTCACCGTACATTGCATCAGCAAGGCCGTGAATACGCACAATACCGTCGGAAACCATAACAATGGTCCCTTCGTTCTTAGCGGTCGCGCTGGTGTCCAGATCGCCGATACGCTGTTTAATGAGCGCACTGATCTCGGATGGATTCAGTTGTTGCATTGCGCTATACCTCAATCTTTTTAAAGTTCAGTCTTCGAGCTGTTAAGCAAGAAGACGAGTCCGCATTTTTTCAAGCTTGTTAAGCGCAGAATCATCTATCACTTGGTCGCCTGCACGAATAACTACACCCGCGATTAACGCTGGGTTAACTTCTACAGAAACATTTACGGCAGCTTCGAATTTTTTCTCTAATGCATGCGCAAGTAATTGTTCTTGTACAGAAGTCAATGGGAATGCAGATTCAATCACTACATCCACAGTATTGTTATTCTGTGATTTGAGCTGTTCGTATTCTTCTGAAATTTCAGGAAGAAGTGCCAGACGGTCATTATCGGCAAGCAATGTCAAAAAGTTTGACACTGCTGCAGTCTGGTCTTCACCTAAAACTTTTGCGAAAACACTTACCTGCTCAGCAGGAGTAAGCTCAGGGCGATTTAGATAAGCTGAAAATGCTTCGTCTTGCACCGCAGCACTGAGCAAATTCAATGCATTTGACCAAGCGTCAGTTGCATTTTGCTCAGAAGCGTAAGCAAATGCTGCTTTAGCGTATGGGCGTGCCAACGTCAAGAGTTCAGCCATAATCCGCCTCTCTTAAAGTTTAGCAGCCAGCTGAGTCAGCATGGCATTGTGAGCTTCTGCGTCAACTTGCTGGTTCAGAATTTTTTCTGCGCCAGTAACTGCAAGAGCAGCAACTTGTTGACGTAATTCTTCGCGAGCAGCATTGATTTCAGTATCAACAGCTTCTTTCGCTTGTTGACGAATACGCTCACCTTCAGCCGCAGCTTGAGTACGCGCTTCTTCTACCAATTGCGCACCACGACGGTTCGCTTGTTCGATCAATTGAGCCGCTTGTGCTTTAGCCGCGTCTAATTCAGCTTTCACTTGTGCTTGCGCATCCGCAAGGTCAGCTTTTGCTTTTTCAGCAGCGTTTAAGCCATCAGCGATTTTACGCTGACGCTCACTAATCGCATTGATTAGTGGTGGCCATACAAACTTCATGCAGAATGCGACAAAAATCGCAAATGCAATCGCTTGGCCAATCAATGTGAGGTTGATATTCATTGCTATTCCTCAATAGTTTAATTTAGGAATTAAGCTGATTAACCTACAAATGGATTAGCGAAGATGAAGAACAAGCCAATACCAACACCGATCATAGGCACAGCATCAAGAAGACCTGCGATTAAGAACATACGAGTTTGAAGTTGTGGAGCCAATTCTGGTTGACGAGCAACAGCTTCTAAGAAACGGCCGCCTAGAAGACCAAAACCAATCGCAGTACCTAAAGCACCAAAAGCGATCAAGATAGCAGATGCAATTGCAACTAGACCTAAAGTGAGTTCCATGATAATTCCTCAGAGGTTAGGTTTATACCAAATTAAGTTAAAAAATTGTGTGCCCAACCACCCTTTGACAGTTGAGCAATACCATTAATGCTTTTCGCTAGCCATACTCATATATACGATAGTCAACATCATGAAAATGAATGCTTGTAACGTAATAACAAGAATATGGAAGATCGCCCAAGGCACAGACAACGCCCACTGGATCCAGAACGGTAGTAATGCGATCAAGATGAAGATCAACTCACCCGCATACATGTTACCGAACAGTCGAAGAGCCAATGAGATTGGACGTGCAATAAAAGTTACTAATTCAAGAATAATGTTTACTGGAATAAGTAATGCTTTTAAAACTGGGTTACTTGGGTTAAATGGGTTAAGTGCAAATTCTGCACCGAATCCGACAAGACCTTTCTCACGGATACTATAGAAAATAGTTAACGCAAATACTGATAATGCCATACCCAAGGTAATGTTAGGATCAGTAGATGGAACGATTTTGAAGTAAACGTGGTGAGGATCCATACCAAAAACGTTAGCACCGATCAATTGAGCTGTATAAGGAATCCAGTCAACAGGGATCAAGTCCATCAAGTTCATGAGGAAAATCCACACGAAGATGGTCAACGCTAACGGCGCGATTAAGCGCGATTTGCCATGGAAAGTGTCACGGACACTTGAGTCAACGAACTCGATAATCATTTCGATTGCAGACTGGAACTTGGTCGGAACACCAGAGTTTGCAGCTTTCGCTACAACCCAGAACAACAAACAGAAAACAATACCAAGGCCAATAGACCAACCCATTGAATCCAAGTGAATAGCAGTGAACCCCATCTCTTGAGCTTCTTTAGCAGTCTCAGCTAACTTCCAAGTACCATCTGGCATTTTGCCATAGGTCAAGTTAGTCAAGTGATGCTGAATGTACTCGGTCGAAGTAAGGGCATGTTCTTCAGCAGCCATAAATCACACCTGGTCAATGTCAAAACTAATAGAGAAAACGAATATCGCGTGCTGCCTGATATCTCGTTACTCTCCAAAAAACTTTTCAATTTTTTGTTGTGTTTACACTCGTTTTTTTAAGCGTGTTGCCCAAAAAGGAGCGACCCACGACATACTTTGTACGAGCATAAAACCACAAAACAATGCCACCGCTGACAACGGCTTGACATTGATCAAAATCAAAATGAATCCAACAATCACGATTGCAAACTTGCCCATTAAGCCACGATACATGTTTGACAGCACCTGTTTAGAGGCACGGGCACCAGCCGCACGAAACGACTGCCATGAAAAGTAGCTACTTGCTAGCCAACATACCAACGCACCCAAAGCTGCACTATATGCTGTGATTGTGTCTTTAAGGACCCAACCAATCAGGGCTGAAACAGGAATCATTACTGCTTGTAAGATGACTAAAGCTTTCGCTAATCGTCGATCAATCATGCGACTAGTTCGACTCATTTTTGTTCACTCACAGCAATTCTGCTTGACAAGTTTAACTGATGATTATTTTTAATCGCAGGCATTATAGAGTTACACCCCTTAACTTGCAATCTTTTCCCGACCTTAGTCGTGTTTTTTTAAATTGGCAAACTGCTTTCAAACTAATCAATAGTTGTTTATTTTTTACTTTACTTTCGTGCATTTAGTGTGCATTTAAGGGTTTCATCAGCCAACATCTTCCATGCTGTTACAAAATCCCCTGCCCCACTCATCGTTTCGTCAACTGGCTGAAAGACGATACCACCGAGCTTTTGATACTGATTTTGACTGGCATGTGCTTCTGCAAGTAAGCATACTTTTGGCTGCGCGCGATGGTCTTTCAGGTACTTGATTTGTGCCAATGTCGGTGCGACATGTGGATCATCTGTCAACGCACCGGTAAATTTCAAATTCAGTGAGCGCTCAAGATATTGATAGGCATCGTGGTAAGACCAGTAAGGTTGAGCACGGCTCGACACATCGGTTTTTTGTGCAGTAACCAAGAGTTTCTGCGCAAATGCACGTGCATTGGCCCAATATTTTTCACGATGTTCTGGAAACTGTTGTGAACGTAACGCGGCTATAAAAAAGCCGATTCGAACTGCATTGTTTGGTTCAAGCCAGACATGCGTATCGATTGTGCCTTTTAATGCATTGCCACGGACATCACGTAATGGCAAAGCACTGATAATACCTGAGTCTAAAATAGCGATACTTTTGCCACTTTCACCCAACATTTTTGCCAATGGTGCTTCGTGCGCGTGACCTAACCATAAAACGAGATTGGCATCTTGCACGGTTTTACGGTGTGCAGGCGTCAAGCTCACATCATGTCCAGATTGATGGTCAAGCAGTAATTTCGGTTGCTCTACGCCCTTAAGTACATCCTTTGCGATTAGATAAATCGGTTGTGTAGAAACAACGAGACCTTGCGCCCAGCTCATCACACTGAATAAAGCCAAACTACAAAAAAGAAATACACGGGACATGGGGAGAGAGCACCATAAAATGAATAGTGTTATAATATAACAAAATCGTAAAAAAACCTACGTCTGTTCGTAAGTACTTACGCTTCATGTTAAGATTTAAAGTCTTTTTCTTTATACAGTTTCGTACTCGAGGTTTGCTATGAGCGTATGTTCACACGAACATCATAATGCTTTGCATGGTGTACACGATCATCATAATGTCGAACAGCGCCTTGCTGAAGCTGAGAGTCTCTGTAGTGCGACGGGTGCTCGACTTACGCCCTTGCGTAAAGAAGTATTGGAACTGATATTGAACGCAACGGGACCAATGGGCGCTTATGATCTTTTGGCTAAAATCAAAAGTGAGTCTGACCGACCTGCAGCGCCACCGACGGTGTACCGTACGCTGGATTTTCTGCTTGAAAAAGGTTTGATTCATCGTCTAACGTCGATTAATGCTTACATCCCATGTTGTCATCCGCGCGAAGGACATCAAGCTGCATTTCTGATTTGCACAGACTGTAAAATAGTCAAAGAAGCATCTGCTCAAGGCTTGATGGCGCAACTTGATGAATTGTCTGCATCCGATGGCTTTACTGCACATCACAGTATTATTGAAATTTCAGGGATCTGTCAGCAGTGTCGCAGCAAACACTAAATGTGAAGCCCATTGTGGCTTTAGAGCATGTTCATGTCCGAATCGATGAACGTGACATTTTAAAAAATGTAGATTTCGCCTTACACGAAAAAGAAATTGTCACCTTAATCGGTCCCAATGGTGCAGGCAAATCCACGCTCATCAAAGTGTTGTTGGGTATTGTAAAACCTGTATCTGGCAAAGTGATCAGCACACAAAAATTAAAATTCTCATATGTGCCACAAAAATTTAATCCATCACACAGCTTACCGCTACGTGTGTGTGATTTATTGGCCCTAGAAAAATGTGATGCCAATATCAAGCAAGAAATTATTCGTGATACAGGCATTGCCAAGTTACAACAATCTAAAGTTCAGCAACTATCGGGCGGCGAACGTCAACGCGTTCTGATTGCACGGGCTTTATTGCGTCAACCGAATGTATTGGTTCTGGATGAACCTATGCAAGGTCTGGATATCCAGTCTGAAGCGGAACTGTATGACTACGTGCGTAGCTTGCCAGAAAAATATGGCTGTGCAGTTTTGATGGTTTCTCATGATTTACAATGGGTCATGCAAGGCACGCACCGTGTGGTTTGCCTGAACAAACATATTTGTTGCAGTGGCTTGCCTGAAAATGTACAGCAACATCCTGAATATCAAGCGATCTTTGGAACAAATCGTGTGTTCTATCAACACCATCATGATCACTGTGCGCATGGCGATAGTGCAACGCCTTGCCAGCACGACTCTCGTCCCCATATTCACCCTGAACCGGAAGCATAATCCATGATGGAATGGCTACAACTCCTTTTGCCAGCATGGATCATGGGCACTTTGCTGGTGTTCCTGACTGCGCCGCTTGGCTGTTTAATGTTATGGCGTCGCATGTCATTTTTTGCGGACACCATGGCACATGGCACTTTACTCGGTGTCGCCATTGCCGGTGCGATGAGTCTACCGCTTTGGACAGGCGTTACATTGATTGCGCTCTTATTGGTTGCAATCTTATGGGTGTTACACGACCCTCGCTTGCCCAATGACGCCTTGCTCGCGCTATGTTCAGCAACACTCCTGTGCTCTGGCTTACTCTTCATACAACATTTGCCCAGCTTAAGACCTGAATTACTCAGCTATTTATTTGGCGACTTGCTCACCATTTCTTGGTCAGATTTGCCTGTCTTTGCAATGGTGATCATTGTGGCACTGACCGTGCTGTATAAAAGTTGGCAATCGCAGATTCAGATTGCCATTGACCCCGATATTGCGGTCAGTGAAGGTGTCAGCGCTAAATGGCAACGTCTGATTTTTATGTTATTACTGGCATTATTTACCGTATTGGCTTTACGTGCTGTCGGCTCATTGCTGATGGGTGCATTGTTAGTGATTCCTGCATTAACCGCTCGTTTATTGGCGAATTCACCGAAGCAAATGGTGCTGTGGTCTTTCATCATTGCCCAAGTCGGTGTAACTGTAGGTTTATGGTCAAGTGCTGGTTTAAACACCTCTACAGGACTGACCATTGTATTAACTATGGCGCTGCTCTTTGCCCTGATTTTTATTCTACAAAAATTTAAGAAAGTCGCTTGAGTAGCAACGTTCATTGCTCAATTCGCGACATATCAAAAAAAAGCCATGCAGTTGCATGGCTTTTTTTGCACGTCAAATACGATGCTCAGAATCATCTCACTGGATTTATTGATGAACTAAGCTCAATAAACTCGCCGCACAAGCAAATAGAACTGCAAAGGTACGATTCAAATATTTTTGTTGTTTGGATGATTTTAACAACCGCAGCACTTTTGCAGCGAGACCGGTATACCCCGCCATGACAATCAAATCGATGCTAATCATTGTTGCAGCCATGATGACATATTGAATCCATTGGGGTTTGGATAAATCTAAAAACTGCGGCAAAACTGCCAACAAAAATACAATCGCTTTAGGATTGCTCATATTGACCAAAAAGCCATGTAAAATTAATTTTGAACGTGATTTATTGGGCAAATTTTGTTGGATTTCAATTGACTGTGTTGGCGCTGTCCACTGTAAATAAGCCAAATACAATAAATAGCCCACACCAAACCATTTCACGATCAGAAATGCCCATGGTGTCGTCGCAAATAAGACCCCTGCCCCAGCTGCAACAATGGCAATCTGAACCAAAAGTGCCAATTGCAGGCCGATGGCATTCCAATACCCATGCTTAAACCCATAATTCAAACCACTCGACATAGACGCAATTGCACCTGTACCAGGGGAAACACTAATCACCCAACATGCCAACATATATGCAATCCAGATTTGATAGGACATCATTAGCTCAAGTTTGAAATGGGTCTGTATTATATGACATTTACTCTATTTTCATGACAATAATGCAAGCTAAAAGGCCAAATGAAGGCTACACTCTCAGCGCTGCTTAAGGCACAATATACACAGCCACTCAGAAATTATAATTTTTAGGAGCCATGAATGTCTGCTCAATCTGTAATTTTGCCATTACCCTCAGATCATGCTCGTTTTATTGTTTTACGTTTAAAAGATTTAACGATTAGCGAATTAAAAGAACAACTTGAAGACTTATTGAATACTCGTGATCGTCTGATTACCCAACATCCTAATGCACAGATTAAAACGGCTGTGGCTTTTGGACCAGAACTTTGGGCGCAACTTTACAGTCAAGCTCCGGCAGGCTTTAAACAACTTGATCCAATTCAAGGTTCATTTAACATGCCTGTAGTGCCAGCAGATGTGCTGATTCACATTGCGGCACAGCGTACAGATATTTGCTTTGCTTTAAGCCAAGCTTTCTTTGATGGCATTCAAGATAAAGTCGACGTTTTAGATGAGCGTGTTTGCTTCCGCAATTTCGATGGCCGTGACTTAACTGGCTTTATTGATGGTACTGAAAACCCTCAATTTCCAGATGACCGTGCTGAAACAGCTTTACTTTCTGAAGAAGCAGGCATTTTTGCAGATGGTTCTTTTGTGTTTGCGCAGCGATATGCACACAACTTAGATAAATGGAAAAAGCTCAAAGTCGATGCCCAAGAACACGTGATTGGGCGTACCAAACTTGAATCGATTGAGTTGAACGAAGACGAACAACCTGAAAACTCACATGTATCACGTACCGTTGTTGAAGATGGTGAGGGTGAAGAACTAGCAATTTTGCGTCATTCATTGCCTTATGGCGATGGCCGCGGTGACCAAGGTTTGTTCTTTATTGCCTATACCAAAGATCTCAGCATTATCGACAGTATGTTGGTTCGTATGTTTGGCACCAGTGGTGACGGCATTCATGACCGCTTACTTCACTTTGTTACGCCAATGGACGGAGCGTATTACTTTGCACCGAGTGAAGATTTGTTAGAAGAAGTTTTGGAAGGGTAAATATTTATTAGTTTGGAAGCTATCAATGAATAGCTTCCAAACCTATAGAATTTATAAAAGAAAAAAAAATTATATATTTAATACTGAATAATTTTCTTCTTATTTCCTTCATAATAAGTCATTTGTAAATTACTATTAAATTCAACTTTTTTGCCTGCGTAAATAAACTTTTCTTCTATCAACTTATTATCTTTTACTTTCATCACTCTTAGATTATGACCACTTTCATCCTCAAATGGAGAAATCAACAAATCAAAATTATTTCTATTAATAACAACAGTTGCTCCATCACTAGGGTTAATAAAATCAAAATTCTTAACCATTTCACTTGTACTTTGTAAATTCAGTCCTGAACACTCCTTTAACTTACTATCATCCAAACATTTAAAATGAGATTCAGAATTATAAATCACTTTATCTTCTGGAGTATTTTCTAGACTCACTTGAGTATTAGTATTTTTATAAAATCTTCCATTTTCTAATTTGTAACATTCGTCCTCTACATTAATATTATTATCTTCGGTAGAATATGTTGTACCTGAAATACATACTTTATTATTTGATTTAGAAAACTTAATAATAGGTGGCTCATTTTCTAGAACCTGCAATCTATCATCTACAAAATTTCCCACGACCTGTGGAAAGGGTATTACTCGCTTGTTAACAGGATCTAAAACTATAATAGATTTTACATTTCGTTCAACGCCTTTTCCTGTATCTCTATCTTGATCCATGACGATAAGAATAAGTTCTTTTGAAAAATTCGGTTTATCATTTAAGTGTTTGTTATAAATTGATATTTTTTCATCTTTACAAAAATTTATATTAATTTGTTTTATATCACAAACAGTAACATTATTTTTACTCAGAATTGAGTTGTTCGTAACTGTATCAGTTGATTGTTCTTTTGAATATGAGCAACTTGATGCCAATATACCAATAGCGATTACCCAAAAAAATTTTTTAATTTTCATTATAAGACCTACTTTACTGAATGATGTTGTTTAATTTTTTCAAAAATTTGCCTAACTTTTGCCGTTGAGTGAGAATTTGCTCTATTCGTTCCAGATTGATGATATCCAATAGTTCCATCTGAAATAACGCCAAACTTATTTTTACTACCCTTAGGCAATGCTATTGAAGCCCATTCTTTTGATGCATCAATCATAGCTTGGTCAACTGTTCCAGTTCCTTTATCAATAAGATTATATATTGCTGACCTTCCTCTTAGTAAATGCTCTTTAAATACTCTTTCTTGCATATTTGCATCATAAAGTTCATTACCTGATAAATTCATTCTTTTTTTCGCTGCTGCTAATGTTGAAGGTATAGTTTGGTATTTCCCTGTAGCAAATCGTCTCCGATTATCTTGCCAAGTGTAATTTTTTGCTGCATCTAAAAGCTGGTTAATTGTTTTACCAGTTATTGTACCGAGTGTATCATTCATTTTACCAAACTTAACCCTTTTACCTTCTGGAGCACCTGCATTCCATGCTTCATAACTTCCCTCTCCACTTGCAATAGCATCACCTAATTCAATAACTAATTCATCAATAGTTTTATCTGAAATTTTGGCAACATTATTTGAAGTTGCAGCTATACCAGCACACCCTAAAATTTGATTTAAATTAAGCCTACCCACTATCTCTACTAGAGATCTTCCGTTCAGATCTGTAACACTTTTTTTAAAAAAATGATCTGCAAAATATGAAGTTTGCAACCTGGTTATATCGAAATGAACCCATGTCGTAGCACCAGAATCACCATTATTAAAAACTTTTGGCTCCAAATATATTTTATTCGTTGCACGTTGTTCAGTAGCTCCCATCTTTACAGCCATGACATTTTTTCTGATAAACTCCATATCAGACAGCTCTCTAGTTCTTGATCCATTTTTATTGATATGCAAGTCTAATGCTAATCCCATATGGTTTACACTTGTACGACTCTTTTGCTTATTATGTTCTATACATCTATACCCAGATTCGATATAAGCTACTTCTAGTTTTCTCGATTTAAACTCATTCTTCAAATAAAAATTTAAAGCTTTGAGTATCCATATTAATGATCTATGTATTCCTGGATATTCATTAGCCATATTACTTCCAGATCTAACTCCTCTTCTATTATTACCATACCCTGTACATTTACCACATGGGCATGAAGCTTTCGCCATAAATCCACTGATAGGATATTCATAATAAAATTTATCGAGTGCTGCCAAAACACTCCCACAAATCTTACCCGTATCAGGAACTCCCATATAATCTCGTTGGAACTGCTTTATACATTTCGCCGTTAACTCAGTAAATTCATCCGTTGGCAATGCTCCACCAAAACCTGCTAAACGAATATTCACCTCTCGTATTAACTCACTTTTTCCACTAGCAATGCACTGAGGATTAGTTTTACATAAATTTGGTACATTTGCTTTAGGAGTTCCTCCCTCCTGACTTCGATCTTCAACAGTGAAAATTTTCGCGGCCCCATCAGCCAACTCATTTAAAGCTTGTTTACCTTGTTCATATGCCTCGTTAGCTTTCTCAAAAGCCTTATTCCCCCACCCCTCCAAAGTTCCCATCACACCTCCATCTTGATTCGGCTTTGTTGGAGTTGTTCGTGTGCTCTGTGGTTGAGATGATGGCTGAGTTTTTTGAGATGTGGTACTTTTAGGAGTTGAACCTGCTCTCTGAGTTGTACTGGCTTTTTCTTGGTGCGTGTGATTTCCAGTTGCAGGAATATCAACAGGTAACTTAATGACCTGACCAACGTAAATTCTATTAGGGTCATCAATTTTATTTAAGCGTTCCAATGCTCTGACTGTTGTTTTATATTTTTGCGCTATTCCTGTGAGATTTTCACCTTTTTTAACTGTATGCGTCTTTCTTATATAATTTCCACTTGCTCCTTGATTATTCAAGGTTTTCAAATCCAATAAAAGTTTAGGGCTTGCAATTTTTACTAGCATACGATCTTTTGTCATAGCGAAAGACTGTACTTTAATCATTATGCCATTAAACATACTTTTAACATAAACATCTAAAACAGTGCCTTTATCTCGGCTGATTTCAACAATACATCCAACAGTGTTAGTGGAACCTGCAGCGATTAATTGCCCAGTTTTTTGATTTTTAACTTGATACTGAGCTTTCGCAATTGGATTTCCAAATACATCTACGATTTTAATAGTGACTAAAGATTTTCTAGTATTGGTCATAACTTAACCCTTATATTCTTCATCATTATAATTTTTAGTGTTTAGATTCTGTTCATTTGGATTATCAGAAAAATCCTCTGCGTCAAAACCTTCTATTGATATTCCCCAATCATCATCAGAACCTACCAGAACTTGCACTTTAGACGGGTCTAATGTACTTATTTTTCCAGTTCGACCATGCTCATCAATTTGACCAGTTACAAAAGAATTTGTCTCTGGTATAAACGCTTTGTAGCTAAGCTGACTAAAGTCACTTTCCCAAAATAAATCATAAACATCTAATTTATTACTAAATAAAGGTGTATTTGGTAACTGAGGAACTTCATACGTTGTTTTAGCCCCACCCATGAACAAATGCTGCCCCGCCTTACTCTCAAACTTGCCACCCGTCGTACTAAATACACCACTGCCATTAATTTTTAGCTGAGAACCACCAGCTGTTAATACAATCTCTTTTGGACTAGTAATTTCGATCTTATCTTCAGTTGAAATAAGCTTGATCACCTTACGAGCAATCGCTTCTATCGCATCATCTTGCGCCTGTAATTCAACTTTGCCTTTTGCAGCATAAGCACTCAGGCCCTTTTGAGCAGCAAACAAACTGATCTTGTCTTGTGCATGACCAACAATATTCTTTTGAGCACTGAAATTAATCGAACCTTGTGCACTTTCTGCAATATCCTGTGAGGCTTGTAATACAATATCTTCCGGTGTAGTGAGTGCAATACCATTAGGTGATGCAAGTAACATCAGTGCTTGGCGGAATAATTTGCCTTGTTCTTGTTTTGCCGCTGTATTGGATTTTTCTAAACCTTGCGCATAGCCTTCCATAAAGCCTTGTACTTTTTCTAATGCTTTTATGGGTGTCATCGCTGGTGGCAAACCAAAACCACCATTATTCAATAAATCATCAGGGTTAAATTTGATGTCTTCGATCAATTTGCCCACATCTTTTAATGCTTTTAATGGATCTTCTTTTAGGTTGCTTTTCAGACTTGCGACCCGCCCTTGAATCACATCTTTACCATTTTCTTCAATATGATCTATGACAGACTTTAAGTTATCAAAGGCATCTTCAGCATCATTAAAAAATGCTTTAAATTCTTTTACTGTACTTTTGACATCATGTGCGATTGAGCCCATTTCTTTGACAAAACTTTTGCAGTTTTTTAACGCTGCCAATGGGTCTCGACTTAAATCCTCCTTGAACAAATTTAAAGTCGCTTTGACACCTTCGGCAGTACTTTTGATTTCTAAAGAGTTTATTAACTTCGGCAAACGATTAATCACATTTAATGCATCGGTCTGCTGCTTTACGGCTAAATCGCTCAGCATATTCATGCTCTGATGCCCTTGATTTAAAAGCGACTGAGCTTCAGCAGCAGCAAGATGATCGGCAACGGCTTTATCCTGCGCATAGGTACTAATGAGTAAACCTTTACCTGCACGCATTGCCCCCCAAGCATCCGTTCGTAGCTCAAATCCCTCACCACGGCCATGGCTACTGTCTTGTTCTTTAGGATGGCTGAGATTACCTAAATTCAGCTGTGTCGCTGCATGACTACTCTGTAATTGGGTACTGATCTGCCCCGTCGTGTCATCAAAGCGCAGTTGGTTAAAGCCTGCTCCCGCAACTTCTTGTGAGCGGATACCACTGAGTTTTTTGGTTTCAGGAAGCTGACCTTTGAGATCAAACATGGTCTGAGAGCGTTCAGCTTCATGTATTCGTCCTACCACAAAGGGACGATCCACATCACCCTCAAAAAAGTCGATGACCACGATCTCACCAATACGAGGATGGAAACGTGCCCCATAACCTTCACCCGCCCATGGAGTCAGTACATCGACCCAAGCCGAGTCACTGTCATTATCATTACTCCCTGCTCCACCATCATGACTGTGATCATCACTGCGGGTGAACGTAAACCGAACTTTGATACGCCCCCAAGCATCGACATAAATACTTTCACCTTCTGGACCGACCACTTTAGCCCGCTGTGGAAACGCAGGTGGCCGGTGTAATAAAGGATCATATTCAGGCACCACAGAAATTTGCCGACGGACCACATACAGCTCATTGGCCTGCCGTTCATCCCCTAAAGATAGCCAACGGCTCGCGGCAAGTAACTTTTCTAATTGAACCAAAATATCTTTGGGTAAATTATTTTGGTTATAAAATGCTTTGCCCAATATGAGAAATTCACGATCTGTCGTTTGATGTTGATCGATTTCAGGATGATTTTCTAATTCAAACCAATACCCCACTTGCGCATCCCGCACACTACTGCTGGCGGTAAAATATTTGGCTTGTAATTCCTGATATTGATTGAGTTGCCGATTCAACTGATCCAATTGCTGTGTATTTGAAGTGGTTGCCTGATCTGCACCTTTAAGGTCGGTTGTCCAAGCCGAACTCATGGTCCACGCCTGCTCTAAACTTAAGGTTTCATTGTGCTGTTGCTCACTCTGTGCATGGGCGCTTAAGAGCGGATTACTTTGGTCTTGTGCCAATTGTTGAGCTTGCCAACGCTGCGTCTGAATCGTGGTCGATTGTAAAAAACGTTCTGCCACAAAACTGGTGATCGTGTCCAAGCGTTCCGTGGCATGACTCCGATGAAAGCGAATTTTTTTCCGTTCCAAAGCACTATAAGCTTGATTCGTATCAATTAAACGCAGCTGCTGTGCTTGCATCGGTGCAGCCGAAAATGCGACAAATAACTCAGCTTCATCAATTAACCAATTGATCCCTTCACTACGCCACAGTCGAGTCAGAAATTCGTAGTCACTCTCATTGGCTTGCATAGTAAATGGCCGAACATCATAGTTTCGAGTCAATCCATCCATGTTGAGGCTCAAGCTCGCGGCAAATAATGCGCTTTTTTGCTGCCACTCAGTAAATAGCACTTCGGTAATTTCACGCACCGACTTATTCATAAATACACGGCTATTACGGCGCTTATGCCAAAGTGCTGTCGCATCTTCAATAATGAGTTTATATACCGTCAGCGAACCATCACTTTGACCTTGGCTAGCCCCCGTAATTACACCAGTCAGGCGACTGAGTTGTCCCAAATCTGTCACTTGATCGACAGCCACTCGGCCACCGATAAACTGCTTTAAAGCCAGATGAGCATTGGTCGAGAGACAAATAATTTCCGCACGAAAGCCTTGATTGATACGGTGTTGACCCTCAATCCGTTGAATAAAAACTTCTGTGTTTAATGATTCATTTGAAAAATGAATATGTAGCGCACGTTTCTGTACGCTAAAGCCAAAGTTTTCCACCATGGCGTGAATATTTTTAAGCATTGTTATAAGGAAAATATTTTTTATAAACTTCGCATTTTAGAAAATGATTATTTTTTCGTCTACCCTATTTTGCAAATAATTTGTTGAATTCTTCTTTTTGGCTTTCACATCACTTTAGGATTCAAGTGAATAGGAACATCAATACTGGATCATTTTTGCTAAGCTAACTTTTCGCAGCCGCTGAGATGCTGCTACACTCAAAATGCAATCTATAAAAAATTTTAAGCTCCATGATCACAATTGAATCCAAACTGCCTGCCCAAGGTGTGACTATTTTTAGCGTTATGAGTGCAATGGCGCAGCGTCTAAATGCACTGAACTTATCTCAAGGTTTTCCTGATTTTCCTGCACCTCCAGCACTGTTAAATGCGCTAAGTGATGCGACGCAACAGGGTTTTAACCAATATGCACCCGGCGATGGACTGATGCATTTACGTGAGCAATTGGTCCAACTGTTTGCCCATCGAGACCAATTAAATATTGACCCTCACACCGAAGTGACCATTACCCCGGGTGCAACCATTGGTATTTTTAGTGCCATTCAAGCCGTGGTTCATGCGGATGATGAAGTGATTATTTTTGATCCGAGCTATGATAGTTATGCGCCCAGTGTAAAATTGGTTGGGGCTCATCCCATTCACATTGCCTTAGAGACGCCACATTTTACTGTGGATTGGAATCGTGTTGCCGCTGCAATTAACCATAAAACCCGGATGATTATTGTCAATACACCGCATAATCCAACAGGTGCTATTTGGGGGCGTGAGGACTGGCTCAACTTAATCGAACTGATTCAAGATAAAAATATTATAGTGCTGTCGGATGAGGTCTATGAGCATTTAATTTTTGATGGTCGTCAGCATCTATCTGCTTTGTCATTTCCTGAGCTGCGTGAACGCAGTTTTGTCGTGGGCTCATTTGGTAAAACCTTTCACGTCACAGGTTGGAAAACTGGTTATTGCATTGCAGCGCCAGCCTTGATGCAAGTGTTTCGCCAAATCTATCAATTTGCCAATTTCTGCGGTGTTACACCTGTACAAATGGCATTGGCTAACTTTATGGCAGAACATCCTGAGCACATTGCTGAATTGGCCGATTTTTACCAAGCCAAACGTGACCGTTTCAATGCCGGCTTAAGCCACTCTAGATTTGAGTTGATTCCATCAGCAGGCACCTATTTCCAAAACCTAGATTACAGTGGCATACGCCCAGATTTAAGCGATGTGGAAATGTGTCAGTTGTTGGCAGAACAACATAAAATCGTGGCGATTCCAGTCTCAGTGTTCTATCAAAAACCGCCGGAAAATTTACGCTTATTACGTTTCTGTTTTGCCAAACAAGATGCCACCTTAGATCGAGCTGCAGAGATCCTCTCCGCGGTTTAAAGCAGTATCTGCCCAAACGTTTTTTTAAAACAGACATGTAGAAATAATGAAGCCTTGGTTACTCAAAAACTAAGGCTTTTTTGAATGCAAACATGATAGTGTTATCAGTAACTTAAAATCATAAAAAGCCGCGTCTAGGACCTGAGCATGTCAAAACAACAGTCCCTCGTTACTCAGCAAAATTTATGGAAAACGTTTTTAGTTTTTCTGGTGCCTTTGATCGCCACCAATATTTTGCAGAATTTATCTGGGACCATTAATACCATTTTTGTCGGTCAGATGCTTGGGGTGCATGCCATTGCAGCCGTCGCGGTATTTTTCCCAATTTTGTTCTGTTTAATGGCTTTTGTGATTGGACTATCGGCAGGTGCAACCGTGTTGGTGGGTCAAGCTTGGGGCGCGCAAAACCTTGAAAAAGTTCGTACCGTCGTGGGTTCCACGCTGTTTATGACCTTGATTGGTGGCAGCATCATTGCCTTTTTAGGGGTGATATTTGCCAAGCCCATTTTATTGGCCTTAGGCACAGCCCCAGACGTGATGCATTTATCTTTGCCTTATGTGCAATGGATGCTTGCGGGTAGTCCACTGCTCTTTATTTATATTATTTACACCTCGATTTTGCGTGGGGTCGGTGACAGTACAACACCGCTGATTGCGTCAGGTATGACCATTGGTTCAGGGCTGATCATTACACCAGTACTAATTGCAGGAAAATTTGGATTTCCAAGTTTAGGTATTATTGCCCCTGCCATTGCCAGTCATATCGGCTTTTTAATTGCCTTGGTGTTTTTATATTTCTATTTAAAAAAGAAAGATCACCCGCTCAAACTCGACTTCGAGTTGATTCGTCATATTCGCCATCAACATGATCTCAGCAAAATTACCTTAAGACTGGGGATTCCAACGGGTATTCAGATGGTCACGACCTCTGTGGCTGGTCTCGTGATTGTCGGTTTAGTTAACCGCCATGGTGCTGATGCTACTGCTGCATATGGCGCGGTCAATCAGGTTTTGAACTATATCCAATTCCCGGCCTTGTCCATCGCGATTGCAGCTTCTATTTTTGCCGCGCAAGCCATCGGTTCGGGTCAATCTGAACTAATTAATCGCGTGAAACGTACGGCCATCGGGATGAATTTCATTATTACTGGTATTTTGGTGGCATTGGGCTATTTGTTCTCTAAATATTTAATGGCGCTGTTTATTACAGATCCTGAAGTTGTGGTTCTCGGTCAAGAATTGCTGTTCATTGTGCTTTGGTCGATTTTATTTTTTGGTGCCAGTGCGATTTTTGCTTCCATTATGCGGGCCAGCGGAACAGTGACCGTGCCGATGATTATTAATATTATGGCGATTATTTGCATTGAAGTGCCGTGTGCCTACCTATTCAGTGAATGGTGGGGCTTAAAAGGTATTTGGTATGCCTATGCCTTGGCCTTTGTCAGCTTATGTATCTTACAAGGGCTGTATTACCAACTGGTATGGAGACGAAAAGCCATCAAAGTATTGCTATAAGGTTCGCTTATAAAGTCTAAAGCCGATACATACTTTTAGGGTTTACATATGGAAAACCTTGTACAGATTCATACATAAAGTTTGCCGTTAAACTGCTGTTTATTTTTCAACATTTGGTTTTATATCCTGTTGATTTATCTACACTTAAAACACAATAGATTTAAAAGTTGCATATTTTCAAACAATTACAGTTTGGCATAGATTTTGTTCTTATCCCTTTTATCTTTTAAGAATAATTGGGATGAGAAATTTTTTATGTCTAAACGTCAAATAAAGCTTGGGGCTTTTATTCCAACCACCTCACAGCATGTCGCGGGTTGGCGTCACCCCGAATCGCGCCCACAAGATCATCTCAATATTGATTATGCAATTGAACTGGCAAAAACCGCAGAACGTGGTCTATTCGATGCCTACTTTCTTGCCGATGGTCTGTCTGTCCGTTGGAGTTCTGCTGTCGAAGGTGAGAAGGGTTTGGGCGATAAAGGCGTTGGCTTTGAACCCGTCACATTATTTGCTGCCCTTTCGGCTGTGACGCAAAATATTGGCTTTATTGCCACAGCATCCACGACTTATGAAGACCCTTATATTTTGGCGCGTAAATTTGCCTCTTTAGATCATATTTCTAAAGGTCGTGCTGCGTGGAATGTGGTAACGACAGCCTCTGCCGATGCCGCAAAAAACTTTAACATTCAGCAGCACCCTGAACCCAAAGAGCGTTATGAACGTGCCGATGAATTTATTGAGGTGACTCAAAAACTTTGGGACTCATGGGAGGATGATACCTTCCATTACAACAAAGAAACCGGGCAATTTTTTGATGCCCGCAAACAACATCAGCCCAATCATCAAGGTCAATATTATCAAGTACTGGGTGCACTCAACGTCTCTCGCCCACCGCAAGGCTATCCGGTGATTGTTCAAGCAGGACAATCTGAAGATGGTCGTGAACTGGCCGGTAAATATGCCGAAGTGATCTTTACTGCACAACAGAATTTAGCAGATGCGCAAGCCTTTTATCGTGATGTCAAAAACCGCTTAGTGAAATATGGCCGCCATGCAGATGACCTGAAAATTATGCCGGGCGTTTCGATTTTTGTTGCCAAGACAACTCAAGAAGCCCAAGAAAAATATGACTTTTTAAATAGTTTAATTCACCCAGAAGTGGGTTTAAGTTTATTGTCTGCTTTGGCAGGTGGCATTAATCTGGCCAAATTTGATCTAGATGCCCCTTTCCCGAAAATAGAAGATGCAGACATTAATTTCTCCAGTCGTCAGCAGATGATGATTGATATTGCCCGGAAGCACAATTTTAGTATTCGTCAGCTCTATCAATATATCGCTTCAGCCCGTGGACATTGGACCTTGATCGGCACGCCGGAACAAGTCGTAGACCAACTGCAGGAATGGTTTGAGAATGACGCTGCCGATGGTTTTAATGTCCTACCGCCAACAACACCTGCGGGGTTAAATGACTTTGTCGATCTCATCGTTCCTGAACTGCAACGTCGCGGTCTATTCCGAACAGCCTACGAAGGCACGACTTTACGTGAAAACCTCGGTCTAAAACGCCCTGAAAATCAATATGTGCTGAAGAATCAACAGGTGCAGGCCTCTTAGTAAATTTTTACAGTGTTTTTATTAACCCATCTCTAAAATGCCTCTTCCGAGGCATTTTTTCTATCTGAGTTAGGCCATCTGCACAAAATCCCTTAATTTTATTATGTGTTTATATATAAACAGATAAGTTCTGCAAGATTTTGGATGATGCATCCACAACAAGCGATTAATTTCTCTGTTGATTTTAAAACAGTAAAAACTTCAAAATAAAATAATAAATTGTTTTATAACAATATTTTAATTGGCATAAACATTGTAATACCCCCTAGTGAACAATAACATTTACAGAGTTTATTTATGTAAAAACGTCAAATCCGCTTAGGGGCTTTCGTACCGGGGACTTCGCAACATGTGGCAGGTTGGCGCCATCCGCAGGCTCGCCCACAGGATAGTCACAATTTAAAATACTTTATTGAACTGGCAAAGACCGCAGAGCGTGGCTTATTTGATGCCTATTTCCTTGCGGATGTTCCCGTCACCGTCGATCCTGATACAACACCTGATTTGGGGCTGAATGGCACCTTCTCTGCCGGGCTCGAACCGGTATCCCTATTTTCTGCACTTGCAGCGGTAACCGAACATATAGGCTTTATTGCCACAGCGTCGACCACCTATGAAGCACCTTATAATTTAGCGCGAAAATTTGCCTCTTTAGATCATCTGTCTGAAGGTCGGGCGGCATGGAATGTGGTGACCACTTCTGGCAGTGTGGTTTCAAAAAACTATGGCATCAATGATGCGCTGCTCCCCAAAGAACGCTATGAACGTGCGGATGAATTTATAGAAGTGGCACAAAAGCTTTGGGACTCTTGGGAAGATGATGCCTTTGAATACAATAAACAGACTGGGCAATTTTTCACGGGCGATAAACTGCATCCACCTCGCTTTAAGGGTAAGCATCTTGCGGTACATGGTGCATTAAATATTGCTCGTCCACCACAGGGCTATCCCGTGATTGTGCAAGCAGGTCAGTCTGAAGATGGTCGTGAACTGGCCGCCAAATATGCCGAAGTCATTTTCACCGCACAGCAAAAATTAGAAGATGCCCAAGCCTTTTATCGTGATGTAAAGTCGCGTCTTATCAAATATGGTCGCCATGCCGATGACTTAAAAATCATGCCGGGTGTGTCGACCTTTGTTGCACAAACTGAAGCCGAAGCTCGGGCAAAATACGATGAATTAAATGCATATATTCATCCGACTTTGGGACTGAACTTACTCAAACAATTGGGTGGTTTTACTGAAGACCTGTCGCAATTTGACCTCGACCAAGCGCTGCCAGAACATTTAACACAGGCGCAAAATGGCGCAAGCCGTCAACAACTGATTTTAGAGATTGCCCGTAACAATAATTTTACCATCCGACAACTTTACCAATGGGTTGCAAGCGCACGTGGGCATTGGACACTGATCGGAACACCCGAACAAATAGTCGATCAACTACAAGCGTGGTTTGAAAATGAAGCGGCGGATGGTTTCAATATTTTGCCACCAACCACACCTGCAAGCTTAGATGATTTTGTGGATTTGGTTGTCCCTGAACTGCAACGTCGTGGTCTATTCCGCACGGCTTATGAAGGCAAGACCTTACGTGAAAACTTAGGTTTAAAACGACCTGAAAACCAATATGTTTTAGAAAAAAGACATACCTCTCAAGCCTCATAAACCAACGCTTGATAAAACTGAAAAACAAATGCCCCAACAGGGGCATTTTTATGGACTGATATTAATCCAACTTAAGCGATGATCATACTGACCTATATTTGATAAGCCTAAAAAAGCCCTGAATTCAGGGCTTTTAAAAGTTTAGGTGATGGTCAATTCAGACTTACCATGCAAATTTATAATCGGCAAATCGGTGAGATAAAGGTTCAGGCAACTGATCTTTTACTGGATCACTAAAGTCAGTCAAAATGTCATTTTTAATATTGGTCAGACGGACATCTTCGCGTTTACGCGGATGGGCTAAATGAATATCTACAATACGTTTAATTCGTCCCGGATGTGGCTGCATGACCACTACCCGATCACCCAAAAATACCGCTTCTTCGACATCATGGGTGACAATAATCATGGTGATTTTTTCACTTTGCCATATTCGCTGTAATTCATCCTGTAAATTTTGCCGCGTCAACGCATCAAGTGCGCCAAAGGGTTCATCGAGCAGTAAAATCTGTGGTCGATTCACCAAACTACGGGCAATCGCTACACGTTGATTCATCCCACCAGACAACTGCGAAGGATAAGCATCTTTAAATTGGGTTAATTTGACCAACTCTAAATGTTCATCAATCAATACATCTTCTTCTGCACGGCTAAACTGGCTTTTATGCAATGCAATCCGTACATTTTCCCGTACCGTCAACCATGGAAACAGGCGATGATCTTGAAACACGATACCACGTTCCAAACTCGTGCCCTGTATAGGCTGACCATCAACCAAAATCTGGCCCTGAAACTGACGCTCTAGACCAACCAACAACCGTAATAATGTGGATTTTCCGCAGCCACTACTTCCCACAATACTGATGAACTCACCCGGCTGAATATTCAGGTTAATGTCCTCAAGTACGGTTAAGTCTTCTTGCTTTTGTGTGGGATAATGTTTCGTTAGCTGCTGAATAGAAACCGAACCAGCTTGTTCTACGCTCATATCATTATTCTCTATTTGTGCTGACAAACTTTGCTGGACTAAACCTTAAAGTTTAGCCAGTGACACTTCCGTCGATTTAATTAACACCACCACCTCTGAACCTACTTTTAAATCTAAATCCTTCACCGAACGCGTCGTGATCACGGACGTAAAAAAACCCGCTTTGGTTTCCACATCAATTTCTGAAACCACTGGACCTTCTACGATTTCATTAATCACGCCTTTGAATTGGTTTCGCACATTTACTGAAGTAATCGCCATTTTAATTATGCCTTTTGTTATTAAGAGAGCTTTACTATAAAACAGTTCAATCACTTGCTATATCTTGATTTATCCTTTAGTTATCCCGATTTTATTTATCTTAAAATCAGATAAATAATCCATACATGAATTTATCGATGAAACTGATATTTAAATATCGAATTATTATTTATCTTTTATTTTTAAATCTTTCATCATGATCTGCATTTTCAACAACTATAAGAAACGATATGTCTATTTTGACCCACCCTGCAGTGCCCTCTGCACTGAAACATAAACGGGCAACAGCGACGGTCTTTGCAGACCCGTTATCGCAAGCGTTGTTGTCACGAATTGAACAAATTGCGCCAAGTGAGGCCAATGCACTCATCATTGGTGATACAGGCACAGGTAAAGAATTGGTTGCACGCCAAATCCACCAATTGAGCCATCGTGCCAAAGGTCCATTTATCGCAGTGAACTGTGGTGCCTTTACCGAGTCATTAGTCGAAAGCGAATTATTTGGACATGAAAAAGGAGCGTTTACAGGGGCAATTAATAGCCGTGTCGGTTGGTTTGAAGCAGCCCATAATGGCACCTTATTTTTAGATGAAATTGGTGATCTGTCCTTACAAATGCAAGTCAAATTACTCCGTGTTTTACAAGAAAGAGAGATCGTTCGAGTCGGCTCCCTCAAATCCATTCCGATTAATGTTCGGATCATTGCCGCAACCAATGTCGATTTGGAGCATGCCGTACAGGACGGGCGTTTCAGGGAAGATTTATTCTACCGCTTACATGTGGCGTTGCTACGTATTCCACGTCTCGCAGAGCGTCGTGGTGACATTTTGCCTTTGGTTAAACACTTCATTCAGGTCTATCAAACCAATCCACATGACACACCATTACGCCTCAGCCAACTGGCTCTCAAAAAACTCAGTTTACATAGCTGGCCGGGCAATATTCGCGAATTAGAAAATACCATTCAACATGCGATTTTAGTCAGTGAAAAAGGCGTAATTGAACCGGAAGATATTAGTTTTTCGAGTATTCAAAGTACATCGTCGTTTTCACGTGCAGAACCGTTTAACTTACAAAATGCCACCTCGGCTGTAGCCAATATCAAGGATATTCAAGATGCTGGACAGTTACTTGAGCAGACCTTTTTACAAATTTTTCAAGCCGCAAATCAACTCAAGCAAGACAATATTAATGAGCTGATTGAAGAAAAATTTATCCGAAGTGCGTATCAACACTGTCAATACAATCAAGTGCATACGGCTCGTTTGCTTGGAGTGACACGCAACGTCATTCGCACTCGCCTAATTAAATATGGCTTATTATAAATAAGTCATATTTTTTATTATCTCCACATTAAAATAATAATTCAGACAAAAATTCCAATTAAATATTCATCTACATTATTCTTTATTCATTGCATTATTTTAAATATAAAAATCAGCAATAAAAAAACCTCGGTATAAAGCGAGGTTTTTATTTATTTCCTATTTCATTTAGATTATTCCACAGGGTTACGTTTCCATGCTGTAAAGTATTTTTCTAGTCCAATCAAGAAGTAGTTGAAGGATAAACCCACGAGGGTAATGACTAATATGCCTACAAACATTTGTGGAATTTCAAAGCTAAATTGCGAATAAATAATCAGATATCCCAGACCTGCTTTGGCACCAAACATTTCTACTGCCACTAAGGCCAAAATCGAAATCGCCCCTGCCAGACGGATACCGACAAAAATCGTGGGTACGGATGCAGGTAGAATCACTTTTCTGAACAATTGATAGGGTTTTAGGCCCATGGTTCGTGCCGATTTAATCAGTAAAGGATCGACCGTTTGTACGCCTGTAATGGTGTTCAATAAAATCGGCCATGTGCATGCATACACCAACAGACTGATTTTTGAGGTTTCACCAATGCCTAAAAATAAGATGAACAGCGGCATTAACGCCAGTGCTGTGGTATTCCGAAACAATTCTAACAATGGATTTAAGGTTTCAGCCACGAGCTTGTACCAACCAATGATGAGACCCAATGGAATGGCGATCGCTAGGGCCAAAATGAAACCAATAATGGAACGCTGAATACTGGCCAAGAAATGGATGCCTAATTGCCCGCTTTGATATAGCTGCCATGTGGTTTCTAACACCACAGATAGCGGCGGTAAAAAGGCTGGATTGACCACACCACTCCGCGGCAGAATCTCCCACAGCAAGAAAAAAGCCACAATGGCAATGGTGCGTTTAAAGACCGTGTTTAACCATGTGAACTGTAGTCGGGGTTTAATGTCGTTATAGGTTTGCGTATAACTGATGGCTTGTTTAGTCGATGACATAAATAAATCCTCTGAATATTTTAGTTATGTGCAAGCTGTTTATGTTTTTCGAGGGCTTGCGCTTTAATCACTTCTTCACTGAGCAATGACCAAATTTTGTGGCGAATTCGGCCATATTCAGGCAATGAACGGACATCTTCACTAGAACTGCGCAGGCTTTGCGGAATTTCAATCACTTCCTTAATCCGCCCCGGTCTTGATGTCATAATCGCCACACGCTGACTCAGATAAATCGCTTCATCAATACTGTGAGTAATAAAAACGATGGTTTTTTTCGAGCTTTTCCAGATATTGATCAACTCGGCTTGCAAGGTTTCTCGGGTTTGCGCATCCAAGGCAGCAAAGGGCTCATCCATTAATAAAATTTCTGGTTCATAAGCCAAACTTCGGGCAATCGCAACCCGCTGCTTCATCCCGCCGGAAAGCTCATTTGGATAATGCTTTTCAAAGCCACTTAAGCCTACAAGCTGCAAATAGTATTCGGCTTTTTCACGGCGTTCTTTTTTTGCTACGCCTTTGGCTTCTAGACCAAATTCAATATTTTCCAGTGCGGTTAACCATGGATAGAGCGCATATTGCTGGAACACAATGCCACGGTCTAAACCCGGTTGAGTAATCTGCTTGCCACTCAGTAAAATCTGCCCTGCCGAAGGTTTGGTTAAACCCGCAATTAAGTCTAATAATGTAGATTTTCCGCAGCCACTTGGCCCCACGATTGAAACAAATTCACCCGGCTGAATATCCAAAGTGACATTTTCTACGGCAACAAATTCAGGCTTATAGTTTTTACTGCCGACATGGTTTTGTGCAGGAAATACCTTACGCACGTGATCTAAATGTAATGCACTGGTCATTGTTATATTCCTTTTGATTTTTGGTCGTTCGCATAGGGATTAAATTCATTGCTATAGATGCGACTGACCTCAATTTGATTTGGTTTTAATTTGTGTTCTTTTTCTAAGGCACTCACCCATGGGGCAAAATCCTGATCTTTTTGCACACCACCCACTTCGTGGACACCTGTGCCTGTGTAATATGGAATCAGTGCTGTATTTTCATTGCGTTGACGTTTTTCAATAATGCTTTCCATACGGGCAATGATTTGCTCTTTCGGCGTGTTGTGTAGCCATTCCTGAGCTTTGGCCACGCCACTGACAAAAGTACGAGCCAACTCAGGATGCGCTTGAATAAACTCTCCACGCATCGAAAAACTGCCTGCGGTAAAGGGCCCGTATAAATCAATATCTTTAAAGATGCTACGTACACCACCATGTTTTAAGGCCCGTTTTTCCAAAATGCCTGAGAACACCGCAATATCAATTTGACCATTCCGTAGAGCTTGTTCTGAGCTCACTGGTGGCAACATAATCAGCTCAACTTGTCGGATTTCATCGTCAGTTAAGCCATGACGAGCCAAATAGTCTTTCACCACAAAGTCATAATGTGCCCCGTAGGCATTCACTGCGACTTTCTTGCCAATAAAGTCTCGTGGGCCACGTATAGGACTATTTTCTAGCACGTAGAAACCCACGTTTTGTTCAGCATCACTGCCATAAGAAGCCACTACGGGAACGACATCTAGACCCGCGGCAATAACTTTCACCACAGCGCCATTAAAGGCTCCAGCGAAATCAACATCTCCTGCCACCAAGGTGAGTAAATCTTGTGGCCCACCTTGTACTGTGCCGACATAACTGAGTTTAATGTCGCCTAAATAGCCCAAGTCTTGTGCCAACTCAGGCAAAGACACCAGTCCCGGATAGCTTTGATAGCGTAGTTCTTTTAAAGCCATTTGCTGAGGTTCATCCACTTGCTGCGTGCTGCAACCAACCAAGGCTGTGCCACCGACCAATGCTGCAAGGAACATATTGCGCCAGAGTTGAGGAATGTTATGGATTGTCATTTTTTTCATTGTTGTGTTCTCCTATCCAACCTGCTGCCAAGCTAAAACTTTACGTTCAACCCAAGTCAGTACCGTATTGAGCAACACGCCTACAGCACCAATCAGCAACATGCCAAAAATAATCAGTTCGACATCAAAAGCCTGACGCCCTTGAATCACGATATTGCCCAGACCATTGCCATAGTTCGCCAATAAAAATTCAGAGCCAATAGTGGCAAGCCATGCGAAAATCAGCCCAAGTTGTAAACCGACAAAAATCTGAGCCGAAGCGCCGGGCAAAATCAATTTACGAAACGCGTAGGCCTTGGGAAATTGATAGACTTCGGCCACTTCACGATATTTATGCGAAATACTGCTCACACCTTCAAAGGTGTGTAGCGCCACGGGATAAAACACCGATAAGGTAATAAACAGCACTTTGGCGCCGTGTCCCTCACCTAAAAAGGTCGAAATTAGTGGCAACCATGCAAACAGCGAAATTTGACGCAATACATGAAAGCTCGGTGCAAATAACCAATTCGAAAGGCGTGAACTCGCGATCAAGATGCCAAACAGCACACCCGCTATCGCACCTAGGCCATAGCCGATAAAATTTCGTGCCAAACTTTCGCCAAAGCCTGTCAAAAAGCTCGGTTGTTGGAGCACGGTCACAGCTTTTTGCAGCACGAGCCATGGACTAGGAATCAACTTTGGATCAACCCAATTTTGCTGTGAAGCCACAACCCACAGTGCGATAAATGCCACAGGTAGAACGAGTGCTTTTGCTGCTTTAACTAAGACTTGGTGCGCTGCCCCGTGTAATGAAAGAATGCTCATGAGTTGCCTCCTACTCGGGTTGCGTGAAAGCGTGCCGTTTTTTCTAACCAAGCCAGAAAGGTATCTAAGACATAGCCCGTAATACCAATCAGGATGATCGCCATGAAGATTAAGTCCATCTGCATTAGCTGACGTCCCCACACCATGAGATAACCAATTCCTTCACTACTTGCTAATAACTCGACAAAAACCAATGCCAACCACGCCTGCATAATGCCTTGACGTAAACCACTGATCACACTGGGTAGTGCAGCTGGGAAAATCACTTCTTTGAGTTTCTGCCAATTGCTGTATTGGTAAACCTCTGCCACTTCCATCAAACTATTCGGCACATGAGTAATGCCCTTATAGGTTGCAATCAACAGCGGTGGTAACACAGCCAATGAAATAGCGGCAATCTTCAAAGCCTCATCGATGCCTAAGAAAATCATCAATAATGGAATCCAGCCAACTATGGGAAATTGCGCAACAAGATTCACCGTAGGAAAAATAAAGTCCCGACTACGTTTTGCCAATCCCAACACTGTGCCAAGCAAAATCCCGACACTGGCGCCAAGCAAGACACTCCATAAAATACGTTTGGCACTAATGGCAAAATGAAAACTCAATTCACCGCTTTGCCATAATTCGACTGTGCTTTGCCACACCAGACTCGGTGCAGGTAAAATCTGCTCAGGCAACCACTGTTTAAGTGTTGCCACATACCATAGACCGAACAACAAAACTGGCATCAGGAGTCCACACGCCACTTGCAAAGTTAGTTTTAAATAGGTCTTAAAAAAATCCAACGCACTTCGGTCACTTTGCAAGGGAACCGAATGTGCAGATACATCCGTAAGGCTCATAATTCTTGTCCTTTTACGCTCTGTTCTGAGACATCAGGTTTTAAAAATTGAATAAATTCCTGATCTTTGCTGATCAAAATAATCAGACCAATAAACACCAGCCCGATCGGTAAAAATAAATTTTGTAGTCCAACCTGTGCACCAAATACGGCGCCTATCAAGCCACCCCACAGTCCACCCGAAGGTCCGACGAGGGCTAAAATTGGAGAAATCTTAGCCATCGCGGTTTGCTCACCCACTCGGGCGAAAGACATAAAATTGGCGATATGCAACATACCGAGTCCAAGTCCAAACATGACCGAAGCAGGCCACATCAACAGCGTGATTTTGGTTAAGGCTAAAATCAGTAATGCCGTTGCCATCAGGCTTAGGCCAATCAAATAAAACTTTTGATAACCCATCAGCTCAGCCAAACCGCCCATGCTAAATAGCGATCCCACAAAGACGATGCCTTGTACGGTCAGCAGCATCACCGCCATTGGCTCTGAAAGTGCAAAACTTTGGATAGCAATCACCACAATGAAAAAGCCAAAGTAGTTATTTGCCACGCTGCTCAAAAATTCCAATATGCAGACAATCCGCAGTGAGGCATGGGTTTTGATGAGTGCCAAAGGCGCCACAATATCTCGCCATTGAAAATGCGGGCGATTCGTCGCTTGTGGAGTGCTACGTTGAAAGCACCACGGAGCCAACAGCAAGGTGCCTAAAAAAAGCAAAGACACCACATAAAAACTTCCGCCATAGCCGAAATGCTCGATCAACAACACGCTCAATGCAGGCGCAATCAGGAAATATCCCATCATGTGCGAACCGCGAAACCAACCCGCACGGGCTGGACCTAAACGTTTTAAGTTGCTCAAAAAAACGGTATTGATCGAAACAAAGCGCATGGGTAAGACAAAACTTACTAAGGCTGTGACTGCAAAGAGATACCATGCACCGGCTTTGAGTGGCGTTAAGCTATACACCACGGCGCCCAACACACTGCCGATGCAGAATATTTTCAAAGATCCAGAGCGCTGTACCAACACACCAATCGGCAATGCCATGATCAAAATGCCAAAATTTTGCGCTGCAGAAATTAGCCCCAATTGCAATTCGGTGGCTTCTAAATGCACGGCATACAAGGAAATTAATACCCGTGCGACACCCACACCCAGTCCAGCCAAAATCGTGAGCAGCACAAAACTGCTCATAAATTTGGTGGTTAATGGACTGGCAATTACATTGCTTTCAATCGGACGACTCATGGCTGCGACTTACTTCGGTTGACCTTGAGCATTAAATTGGCGCCAGTAACCCTCTAACTTCAGCTCTTTCAAGGCATTATTTAGATACTTCGGCTCATACCATGTTTTGGTATCTACATCACGACGGATTAAGCGAGCGTCTTTGGCAATTTTTAAAGCACTATCAATTTGTGAACGATGGAACTCGTCTAGTAGCGGTGTAGTACGGTCCTTTAAATTCCAGCCATCCCACGTTTTTTGATAATCCACCAACGGAATGCCACTTTGTGCCCAAAGTTTATATTGCGCACTACGGTTAGCTTCTTGAGAACTCCACTGCGCTTGTTTAATCAGTTTCGTCACGACACGTTGCACTACCTCTGGATATTGTTTTTCAAAACTTTCTGTCACCCAAAAGTGCGCAATCGGCGCAACTTTGGGATCTTTAATTTCTAGTAATGTTTTTGCCACACCACGCGCTTGCAAACTAAACGGTGAAGTAATCGTGGCATCAATATCACCTGTCGCTAACGCAGTACGCGCCGAATAGGCATCTTGCGAAATCACTCGTAAATCGCGCTCAGTTAAATTGTATTTTGCTAATACACGGTTAAAGACGATCTGACCATTGGTGCCTTTAAAGACGGAGAATTTTTTGCCTTTGAGATCTGCAAAGGATTTGGCATTAGAGCCGGCAGGCACCAACACATAAGTTGGGCCAAAACGCCCTGTTGAAAACAAGACTTTGGTTTTTAATCCCGTTGAACGTCCAACCAATGAGGGCAAATCACCATGCAATGCAAAGTCAACTTTGCCATTGGCTAAAGCTTCATTGGTTGCAGGGCCTGCTCCGGGGAAGAACAGCCAATTTACCTTAATGCCATCTTTTTTAAATTCTTGTTCGAGCACACCTCGTAAATGTGCTGTAGCTACAAAACTACCGCCCACTTTGGGTTTACCCCCCTCACCCGCGCCTGATACAGAAATACGAATTTCTTTGGGATTAGCAGCATGCAATTGAACGCTTAGACCAAGTGCTGAAAGTGCCAAGAAAGTGGCTGCGATTTTTTTAGAGATAATTTTCATTTTAAATGTTCCTTAATGGTTTAAATATTTGAATTAAAAGGTGTACTGAACCTGAGCTTGCAGCTCATTGGTGTCTTTTTGATTTGCCGTTTCGACATCAAACAGGTAGTGATTCAGCTGTAATTGGAATTTTGTGGTTTGCGCAAAAAACAGATTTAAGCCCAAAGAGTGAATGTCATATTCACCAATACGACCGCTCGCGGTGTCGAGATAGCTTGCGTTGTTTTTATTCGGGTTATAGCGGTCAAAACGGTAATAGCCTTGGACTGACTTTGGCCAGAAATCATCAAATTTGGCGTTGGATTTAATACTGTTGTAGAACTGATCGCCCAAGGTGTAGAAGGCGGTAAAAGTATGCCCTTCCGCTTTGGCTTCTTTGATGTCTTGGGCTACGGTATCGACATAATCGGTCTTGCCTTGCAGATATTCATAGGTCACACCAAATGGTGCGTGGTTATAATAAATATCGAAACCCAAACGATCACGTTTCGCAGCATTATCAGTGATTCCGCCGGCTGAAATTTTCGATTCGCCTTTGATATAAGAGGCACCAAACTTCAACTCACGGAAAATGCTGGCGTAGTCCACTGGCAAGGTAAAAGCCACACGACCGATATAATCTTTGCCATTGTTGTCATCTGCCTTATTACTGGCGTTCCCATTGGTTACCCCTAAAGCATACTCAAACAGCGGCGCACGGTAGTTCGATGCAAAGTCGACAAAAGGTTTGGCATCCCCACGGACGATAAATCCATTTTGACGGTTAAACAGTCCTAAAAAGGTCGAAGCTGCAGCGGTACTAATGGTCGGACGCAAATCTTCAGGAGACTGCACATCTAGACCAAAGGGCAATAACTGCTGACCGAGCGTAAAGTTGAGTTTGGCAGTTTCAGGGCCCGCATTGGTGGCAAAAGCGTTATAGCGAACAAAGGCATCTAGTAAGTTAAAGTTACTGTTATTGGTGCCATCATTGCGTTTGCCATAACCAAAGGACAATTGATAATCGAGGTTTTTTCCTTCGTTATAATCACGAAATAAATTCCCGCGCACACCAATCAGCGCAGTCCCAATATCAAATGTCGATTTGGTTGCACCTAAGACACCTGTTTCATCGAGCGCACTCGCACGTAGTTGAACCGTGCCATACAGGGTTGTATCACGAGTCGATTTGGTGGTTTGACGTTCATATTGACGTGACTGATCGTACTTATAGTTTTCAATATCTGCACGTAAGCCGTCGATATCTTCGGATGTTGCTGTGGTTACTTCTGCAACTTGCGTTTCACCTTCAACATCAGCGGCGTTGGTCGTATCTTCTGTCGTCACAGTGGCCGTTTCGACGACTTGGCTTTTGGTCGTCCCAGATTCCACTGCATTTAAGCGTTTTTGCAAACTCTCAATTTGTTGTTTTAAGCTGCTTAGTTCTTGCCGAAGTGCTTCATCCGATGCAAAACTCAGCTGACTGGTTGCGGATAAAATCAGTCCGACCGCAACGGTTAATGTGGTTTTTTTCATGATTTGGTTTCACTAACATTTTTCCCAAAGCGCAAAATCCCCCAACCCCATGCAAGGTGCATGAAGTGAATGTACTGCGTGGGTTTTTAAAAATTAATCTGAGTGGTCGTAGGTTTTATTCAACTTATGCACGACCGAAACTCGAAGACAGCTTTTAGAATTTAAGCGCGCATCATCGCGAGTGTCATAGCACAACAACATGCCTGGTGCAGGACACGAAAAGCAGAAAGATATCGATGCGTAAAAGTACTCATAAATGTTCCATACAGTGGTGAGTTTTGTTCACTCTAATATGGCAACAACTGTGCCAACATTTTAAGTATTTATTTTTTAAAGCTTTATTATTTAAATCTGATAAATTCTGTTGGTTTTAACGCCAAAAAACTGTTGGTTATTCAACAGTTGCTTATTTCAAATCATCAGTTATTTCCATTTTTATATCTCATTTTATGAAATAAGAAATACGCTTTGGTCTTTTAATAACTGATGTTACGCCTGTAAAAGTAATTTCGGATTTTTAAAATGATTTTTAAATCTATTCGATGGAGTCTTACATCTAGGGATTGAATAACGGGATTAGCCTTCGGCTGGAGGTACTCTTACGAAACGTTGTTTCTCATTCGACAAAATGAGAAGCGTGCTTCGCAAGGAAACCATCTTGCGGTGCAATACACCTCACCGACAAAACTCGTTCAATACCATCAAATGATTCAAAGGATCGCAAAAACATTTTTGATTAAAAGTCGTCTTGTCTCAAACAATTGCGGATGACACTACCGCGTATCGTTCTTTTATTTGGATCAAATTGCGCTTCTGATATTACTAGAGCATAAAAAAACCCACTGACGTGGGCTCTTTTCAATTGATTTTAATTACCGCTTATTGACCAAATTTAGTCGCCATGGCAGTTAATTTTTGATAACCCGTCGGTAGCAAACGTTGAATTAAATCAATCGCTTTTGCATCATTACCAATCAATAAACGGCGCTTATCTTTTTGTACTGCTTCAATGATTTGACGAGCCGCTTCTTCAGGTGGACAACGCAAGAATTTATTAAACGACTGTGCCGATTTTTGCGGGTTCATGCCTAAACTTTTCAGGCTATCATTCATTTTTGCGGCATTGGCAATATTGGTACGAATCCCGCCCGGATGTACACATAGCGCACTCACGCCACAGTTTTCAATATCCAATTCTTGGCGTAAAGATTCGGTAAAGCCACGTACTGCAAATTTAGTGGCATTATATGCCGACTGTGTTGGCTGTGCAGTTAAGCCAAACAAGCTGGAAATATTGATGATATGGCCTTCACCACTTTGCTTGATATACGGTAAAAATTCTTTGGTGCCATAAACCACACCCCAGAAGTTAATATTGACAATCCACTCCAGTTCTTCGTAGCTTGCCCCTTCAACGGTCGTACCCAATGCCACACCCGCATTGTTAAAAATCATATTCACCGAACCATGATCTTTAACGGTCTGTGCTGCCCATGCTTTCATTGCCGCAAGGTCTGACACATCGAGTTTTTGCGTGGTTACACGTACATTGCTGGCTTTCACTAAGTCTACGGTTGCCGCAAGACCCTGTTCATTCACATCGCTTAAAGACAGATGGCAGCCTTGTTTCGCCAAAAGCACTGCCAATTGCTGACCAATACCTGAACCTGCACCTGTAATGGCAGCCACTTTATTTTTGAAGTTTTTCATTGTGATTCCTTATTCCTTTATGCTGCCGCTTGGCTTTATCACAGCGTGATCTCATTTGCCAATGTGTGCAGTTCGTCGACTTAATATAGTTTTGACAATACATATTGTCAATGTCATCTTAGGACGTGCTAAGCTGTTGAAATCGCCAATGCTTAAACATAGGTTTAAACTGAAATTATTGCTAAAATAAGATAAAATTCTGCTTTAGTTCAGCGTATATTTTCATGACAGATGCAACAAATCACACAGAACAACAACAGGCAAAAAATGTGAAGGAACGTCAATTTAAAGGGCTTTCTCTCAGTGAACGTAAGCAAGCGCGACGTGAAAAACTGATTGAAGCCGGTATAGAAGCCTATGGTACACATGGCTTTTTTTCAGTGACTGTGAAAGATATTTGTTTGGAAGCCAAGCTGACCGAACGCTATTTTTATGAATCATTTAAGAAAAGTGAGCAACTGTTCCAGACCATCTTTTTAAAATTAATCGATGAACTGCAACAAAACGTGATGCAAGCCATCATGCAAGCATCAACCGATTCTAAAAAAATGATTGAAGCGGGTTTAACCGCCTTACTGTTAACCTTAAAAAATAATCCACGTATGGCGCGCATCATTTACATCGATGCCATGTTGGTACAAGAGCTACATAACCAAGCCACGATTAATGAAACCATGATGCGCTTTGACCGTATGATTCATGCCTTTGTCATGCTCATGATGCCGAATATTGATCGTTCAGAACGCGAAATTTCAATGGTCGCAACAGGTCTCAATGGTTATGTCACCCAAATCGCGATTCGCTGGGTCATGAGTGGTTATAAACAACCGATTGACGAAGTTTTATCGTCATGTAGCGTGGTCTTTTTGGCCTTGTTGGATGCTTTTTCTGAAAAACCCAGGAAATAAATTCTGAGCTCAACACTGATCTTTACAATTTTTTGAATGATTTTTTTGTGACAACAACATGATGCAAAGCCCATGTTGTTGAATATTTCAGGATTTAAATTGTCACAATTTCTTTCTAAACCCCAATGAAAGATCATTTTTGCAATGATACTGTCATAATTAATCTTTGTAATAAGCCTGTCATAAATATAAAACGGTCTACCGTTTACATAAAATAGGGTATTGCGCTGTGAAAGATGACTATATTTTAATCGTCGACGACGAACTCCCGATTCGGGAAATGATCCATACTTCACTGGATATGGCTGGTTTTCAATGTCAGCAAGCTGAAGATGCCAAACAAGCGCACCAAATGATTGTGGATCAGCGTCCTGCACTGGTTTTATTGGATTGGATGATGCCTGGTGGCGTGAGTGGTGTAGACCTATGTCGTCGTTTAAAACGCGATGAAAATTTGTCAGAAATTCCAGTCATCATGCTCACTGCGCGCGGTGAAGAAGACCATAAAGTCCAAGGTCTAGACGCAGGCGCAGATGACTACATGACCAAACCCTTTTCCACCCGTGAGTTAGTGTCACGCATTAAAGCGGTGCTGCGTCGCTCAAATGCCTTGGGTGGTGAAAAAACCATTGATGCCAATGGTTTAATCCTCGATCCAGTCAGCCAACGTGTCAGCTTTGGTAACACCATTTTAGATATGGGACCGACTGAATATCGTTTACTGGCCTTCTTCATGACTCATCCTGAACGTGCCTATACCCGTGCTCAATTATTAGATCAGGTTTGGGGTGGAAACGTGTATATTGAGGACCGTACCATTGACGTGCATATTCGTCGTTTGCGTAAAGTTCTTGAACCTTTCCAAGCCGATCGTTATGTCCAAACTGTTCGTGGTACAGGTTACCGTTTCTCTACCCGTGCAGACGCTGTGATGGGTTAGTCATTTTAGGTCTTTAATTTTCTATGTACGAACCGTATCCCGTCCCTGAACTTGCCAGTGAACATAAAAAATTCCGTTACAGCAGTTTATGGACTTTTGCCAAGCAGGATTTAAGACTGCTGGCATTTTTCCTACTCATTGCTGCACTCATCGGCTTTGGTATCGGGTACTTATGGATCTGCATCTTAATTGCCTTTGCAGTGTTCTTTGCATTGCAAATGCGTTCGCTGTACTTGGTCAACGAATGGATTTCAAACCGTCCCTATGATGTCCCGCCGAATTTAGACGGTATTTGGGGGGCTTTGCTCTTTAATGTATACCGTGCGCAGCGTCAAGAACGCATTGTACAAGCTGAAATGGTTGGTCTGATCGACCGCGCTCAATCTTCCTTAGTGGCACTTGCTGAAGCTGTGGTATTGATTGATGAATTACACCAAATCGAATGGTGGAACCCTGCCGCAGAAAAGCTTTTGGGGATTCAACAGCTCGATCAAGGGCGCAATATTTTAAGTATTTTAAGACAGCCCAGTTTTATCGAATACTTTACCAATATCGATTTAGCCCCCGATGGTTTGAAAATGAAATCATCGGTGCTTGAAGACCATTATGTGCAAGTCAAATTGACCCGTTTTGGTCGCGAAAGTCGTTTATTGGTGGCCTATGACGTCACACGTATGCATAACCTTGAGCAGATGCGTAAAGACTTTGTCGATAATATTTCACATGAGTTACGCACACCGCTCACGGTTTTAAGTGGTTATATCGAAACCTTTACCGATCAGGAAGATTTAAATCCACGCTGGAAACGTGCATTCGATCAAATGCAATCTCAAACCCGCCGTATGAATGCTTTGGTCAATGACTTGTTATTATTATCTCGTCTGGAAAATGATAAAAAAGTCGCTAAAAATCAAATCATTGAAATGCCAAGTTTAATGAACCAACTGTATGACGATGCACATGCTTACAATGTGGATTATGGACATACACTGAATCTTGAAATTGATAGTCACTGTGACCTGATCGGATCAGATATGGAATTGGCGAGTGCCTTTAGTAACCTCATCACCAATGCAATTAAATACACCCCGAAAGGCGGTACTGTGACCATTGGTTGGCATGATGATGGTACGCATGGTTATTTTACCGTTGAAGATACGGGTATCGGGATTGACCCGAAACACTTACCCCGTTTAACGGAACGGTTTTACCGTGTGGACAGCGCACGTAGTCGCCAAACGGGAGGAACAGGTTTAGGTCTTGCCATCGTGAAACACGTTTTGATGCAACATCAGGCACACCTTGAAATTGAGTCCAAAGAAAACCGTGGTTCGCTGTTTAAAGTAGTCTTCCCTAAAGAACGCTTGTATCATGTGAGCTAAGCAGAATCATCCTGCCGGTCTTGCTGTGCTTCCAACTGTTGTTCTTGTTGTTTGGCACGGCGATATGCAGGACGCTGTTGCATCCGTTGTAAGAAAGCCTGAATTTGTGGATATCGCCCTTGAGTTCTGGTCATGACGGCTTCTAATGGAAACGTCATCTGAATATCCGCAAAGCTAAACGGTCCCGCAAAATATTCATTTTCCGCTAAATGGTTTTCTAAAAACTCGATATGTTCTTTTAAGCGAGGTCGTACAAAACCTTTTTTGACCCCATCACAAATGCGATTAGCTACGGGTTTGATGACCCAAGGTACATGGCGTGGCACATTGCTCATGACCAACTGCATCACCAACAACGGCATTAGAGAACCTTCGGCATAATGCATCCAAAAGCGATATTGTTGTTTTGAATGTTCCGCCTTGGCTGCAAAAAAATCATGCCGATCATACTTCTCTTGTAAATACTCCAAGATCGCTGCAGATTCTACCAAGACCAGTCCATCATCCTGCAATATGGGCGACTTCCCTAAAGGATGGATGGCTTTAAGCTCAGGAGGAGCAGACAAATTTGGCTGGCGCAGATAAAACTGAACCTGATAATCCAGTCCTAATTCCTGCATTGCCCATAAAATACGAAATGAACGAGATTTTTCTAGATGATGTAGCACCCGCATGGGTTCATCTCCTATATGAAGTCTAAAATTTTCTTATTTCTGGCATGCCATTAATATTTTGAAGTAGTTAAATCATAAAAAGTGTCAGATCACTGCTTGGATCTGTATCAAAACAAAATTTTGTACAGTACAGCAGCGACCTGCATTTAAATTAAACTAGAGTGGTTTTAATGTCTACACTGCGCAATAAAGTTTTTGTCACTGGGGTTTTTTCACAAATGGACAAGATTTTTTGCTCTAATTCTGCATCCAAGGGCGTTTGAAAATGCAGGCGTCGCTCAACCCATTCAGCTCCTTCACGGTTCGCACAAAAGTCTGCCTCGACACTAAACTCCCCCAATTGGATTTGTTTATGTGCTGCATACATGCGCAAGGTAATCATGGTGCATGAAATTAAAGAGGCGCACAGTAAATCATACGGTGCTAAACCTAAGTCCCCGCCGCCAAATGATTCGGGCTTATCGGTAATAAGTTGATGTTTTCCACTCTGAATTTCACCTGACCACGGTGCTTCTAAAGTGTTTACTGTTGCCGTTGCGACGATACCCATAATGACTCCCTAATGGTTATGCCGCACCATTTTCACGACAGGTACGGCTGTTCATTTTTATTTTTAAGTTAACGTGATGGACGCATTTTATCAGGGAAAGCCGGTGCTTCTAGTCGTGGACCATCATAGTCTGGAATAGAGCCAAAGCGTTCGTCCTGATTAATCCACTGCTCACGGGCAATATTCAATTCTTCTTGTGTGCGCCCCACAAAATTCCACCACAGCAGAATCGGTGATTCAAAAGGTTCACCCCCTAATAATAAAACACGGCCACCTGCGTGCAGATCAATTTTGACTTGGGTTAAGCCCGGCTCAAGTACCACCATATTGTCTTCATTGAGCTCGTGACCATTGACACTGGCAGTCCCTTCGAGGGCCATAAAGCCATATTCAAATTTTGGATTGAGCGGCAAGACGGTACTTTGACTTTCCGAACTACGCAGATCGACACCTAATAATTCACTATGTACTTTTACCGGCGATTTAGTCTGTAAAAACTCACCCACCAAGACCGTCAATTCAATCCCGTCTTGTGTCACCACTGGCAACTCTGGGTAATGGTCAAACTGGGGCGCCATATTGATTTTGTCATCTGGCAATGCAATCCAAAGCTGCGCAGCATGCATTTGTGTTTCAGACTCTGGAGCAACCTCAGTATGCGAAATACCATAACCCGCTGTCATGAGATTGACTTGTTTGGGCTGAATTAACTGATGTGTGCCCAAACTGTCGGTATGCATCATGGTGCCATCAATCATCCATGTAAATGTTTGCAAACCAATATGTGGATGCGGCCCAACATCTAAGCCATCACCTTGAGGAAAATGCACTGGACCGGCATGGTCAAGGAAACACCATGCACCAATCATCCGTTTATGCCGACTCGGTAAAGCACGTTTTATCACTGTGCCTTGACCAATTTCAGCACGGCGCAGTGGAAATTCTTGAATGAACTGATTGACGTATTTTTCACAATCGTCGGAATGAGATATTTCTGTGTAATTGGTATTGGTCATATTCTTACCCTAAATTTGGCTAAGCCGATGCAAGGACTATCGGCTAGACCTATGCATTTTTTTCCATTATATCTGCATTAACTCAATCTTCTTCAGCTGTCATTAATACGCTGAATCACAGAGATAGGACAATCGTTTTTTTGTTGCCTAATATGACATATAGCATAACAGTTATCGATGCTTCTTTAGACAAACCCAATGCAAAATTACTTGTTAAAATCACGTGAAATGTAAATCTAAGTAACACAAATTAACACTCACTTTTAACCAAACAATACCAAATAATTCACAAATCATTGAAATAACGTGTTTAATTTTAAATAAGAATAATATAGATTATTTTAGTTACATAAATTTACATACAAACCATGCTCACCTGTCGGTAATCTTGCATGATCAATGAGTATAAGAAAGAATCACGTGCACTGATCCAAAAAGCCTTGAAAGGAACCTTTGTTCGCGTTCCTGCTCAATTTCGTCAAGAATTTTTCCACTACCATCGTCGTCAACTTTTTAAATTCTTTTTGCAAGTCAACATCGTGGCTCAATTGGCCTATCTCTCTTATGCCATCGCGGATTGGTTTATGTTGCCCGATGTGGGTTTGCTCGCGATAGGCTTAAAAACGGCCTATACCTTACTGATGATGGGCATCACATGGGGCATTTATACATATAGTAAGAGCATTTTACTCTTCGACTTGATGCTTCCCCTATCGATCGTTGGTGCTTCTGCGCTGTGGTTTAGTCTACTCAATTTATCCAATAGTCCCGATGTGCCGATCTATTTATATGCATCTTTGGTTTTTATTGTACTAGCCAATTTATGTGTACAAATCCGCTTTAAAGCTGCTGTGCTCATTTCTCTATGTATCAGTCTTATTTTACTGATTGGGGTGTATTTCGCCATTTCTGGCAATATCCATCAACTGCAACTGTTTATATTGATCTATTCGCCCGTGTTGTTATTTAGTTTGTATATCAGTTGGAATTCAACGCAAAAATCCAGAATTGTATTTTTACACAGTAAACTCGATCAGTTGAACCGTGAAGCGCTCAATATTATGGCGCATACCGACGTGCTGACCGGCTTAAACAATCGACGTCAATTTATTCAACTTGCCAATTATCATATTCATCATCAGTCCAAACCGTTACAGCCGCTTTCATTACTGATTTTTGATGTCGACAAATTTAAAAATATTAATGATCAGTTTGGACACTATATTGGTGACCATGTTTTACAACAAATTGCAGAAACGTGCCGACATACCTTACGTAGCCAAGACATCATTGCCCGCTTCGGCGGTGAAGAATTTATTATTCTTTTACCGCAGACACACCTGCGTCAGGCTCAAGATATTGCCGAACGCCTACGACGGGCAATAGCCGATGATTATTTAGAACTTGATACACTACAAAAACTTAAATTTACCGTTTCAATTGGTGTTGCCGAATTTGGTCAAAAAAACCGAGATTTACAAAGTGTAATTCGCATGGCCGATCAGGCACTTTATCAAGCAAAATTTGCAGGACGCAATCAAATTTCAACTTATAAAACAGCAAGTTAATAATATATTTTGTAACAATCATCAGACGATTTTTTATCATTCATTCGAAAAATCCCTAGTTTCAGGTAGATATTTTTGTGTGTTTTTTGTTCATAATTTGTCCTAAGCCATTTATGGAGAAGGGACATGTCTGTTGATGTACGAATGAGTTCTCGGACTAATTCGTCTGCTCAGGAAGTTCGTAAAAATCATACTCATACTTTGAAACTTTCTGAGTGTGATCTTGCCAATCGTGCCGAGATTGAACAAGCCATTGCAGATCCTTTTGCACGTATTCCTACGCAGTTTAGAAACTATTTTCTACAACATCAGTATGCCCATCAGTTACCTTATTTGCGTCAAGTGAACTACATGGCGCAGATTACGTTTCTTCTTTATTTTTTTGCTGACATTTTTATTATTCCAGACATGTTCTTTTGGTCAGGCCTTTCTCGAGTTGCCCTGATTATTGTGGCTTTATTGGTTAGCTTTTATTTATTTAAATACAAAAAAGACATTCGTGTACTCGACATGATCTTACCGATCGGGACGGTCTGTAGCACCGCGATTTGGATTGGCTTATTACTGGCTTCAAATAGCCCAATGGTCTCGTCCTATATCTATGGTGCAGCGATCTTTATTTTAATTGCCAATGTCTGCGTACAAACACAATTTAAGCCTGCCTTGTATTGTTCGGGTCTCATTTCGCTATTGGTATATTTTGCGGTGAGTCAGCTTTTATCATGGCAAGAAGCACTGATTTTTGTGGTGGTGTCTATTCCTGTTTGGATGATCAGCCTGCATATGAGTTGGAATAATACACTCAATGCACGTCGTCATTTTTTACGTACCCTACTTGACGACTGGAATATGCATACGCTGAAAAATCTAGCCCACACAGATGAGCTCACCCAGTTATACAACCGTCGTCAGTTTGTTCAGTTGGCTGAACATCGCATCCATGAATGGCCAACGCCTGCAAGCACTTGTTTATTGATGTTTGATGTCGATCATTTTAAACATATTAATGATAATTACGGGCATGATGTTGGTGATCAGGTACTGCAATGTATCGCTGAAACCACCCGCAAAGAAATGCGCCAAAAAGATGTCTTGGCTCGCTTTGGTGGCGAAGAATTTATTGTGCTGCTGTCGGAAACGCAAATACAGGATGCAATGTTAATCGCAGAACGTATTCGTCTAACGCTTCAAAATCAATCATTGCTGAATGTCGCAAATCACCCGATCCAATTTACCGTTTCCATTGGTGTTTCACAGCTTAAATCACATAAGCAAAATTTAACTGAACTGATTAAGCAAGCGGATATTGCGCTGTATCAGGCAAAAGAAAATGGCCGTAACCGTGTAGAGCGCTATGATTCAAGCATGAAACCCGAACGTAAATCGACGAAGTCTTGGCAAAGCTTTACCCATAAAGCGAAGCCTAAAGCTGAACCGAATAATGAAAGCGATAGTAGTTGGTCAATTGTTTATAAATAGAATGTTGAGATATAAAAAAAGGACGCTGAAGCGTCCTTTAAGTTTATTTAAAAACTATCTTCATCAAAACGGTCTTGATCTATTTTATAAATATGGAAACTTCTTTCAATTTGAATACCCAAGCCAAATTCAATCATGAGAGATGTAAGCTTGTCACCATCAATTAAAACAATGCCTGATTTCTTTGCTGACTCAATTGCTTCTTTACTAAAACAAGAAGTAGTAATAAATACGCCCTTTTTCGCCACTTGATCAGCCAAAGCTCCCTTAAACTGTTGAATGTCAGGGCGCCCCACCGTATTTTCCCAACGTTTAGCTTGAATATATATTTTATCTAAACCTAAACGATCTTCACTGATAATACCGTCAATGCCACCATCACTGGTTTTACCTATTGCTTGGGCTGCGTCTTGATGTGAACCGCCATAACCCATTATTACCAACAAATCGACAACTAATTGCTCAAAGAATTTGGGTGAATTACTTTTAATTTTATTTAATAGCTCATCTTTAATTGTTTGATTAAGCTCCTTTGATGATTGTTCGATTATTTCTGCAGGCGTCAAATGTTCTGTTTGAATAGATGTAGCATGCTCTTCTATTAGAACTAGATTTTGAATATTTTTATTATGGTTAGAACCAATTTTATAATCAGAAAACCCTTCAAACTGCATCAAATACTGATTAGTTATATTGGATAAGCTGGACAAATCAATAGACCAACCTAAAGTACTTAATTCGCAAAGACCACGTGATGGTTGTTGTATCAAACCTGCTTTAACCAAATATGTTTTCGCCCAGCCAACACGATCATAAAATACTGTTTTTGTACCACTAGATAGCCTTAAATTTAAATCAGCTTCAGATAACCCAGATCTTTCAGCTAAAATTTTTGTGGCAGAACTTAATTTTATTGCCTCTTTTTGTTCTGCTAAAAGTTTCATTAATGGAAGCATCAACTGATCGTATGTAGGCAATGACATTTAACTTGCTCTTTTTAAAATAGTATTTTTCATAATTATAAACAAAAAAAAGGACGCTGAAGCGTCCTTTTTTTATTAGAAATATTTAGGTTTCCCTAAATAGCCACAGGCATAGCCTTTGCCGTAATTTAGGCAAGAAATGTTGTTTCTTGAAATCCAAAACTGCCGCGAGCATAGCTCTTGGAGTAAAACTGGCACGAAGCAGTGCTTCGTGCCAGTTTTACTCCCATTCAATAGTTGCAGGTGGTTTAGACGATACGTCATAAACAACACGAGAAACTTCAGCAATCTCGTTCATGATACGTGTAGAAATCTTGTCTACAAGATCATAAGGAAGGTGTGCAAAACGTGCAGTCATAAAGTCCACAGTTTCTACAGCACGAAGCGCGATTACCCATGCATAACGGCGGCCATCACCTACGACACCCACAGATTTCACAGGTTGGAATACGGCAAATGCTTGTGCAGTTTTGTCATACCAGCCGCTTGCGCGAAGTTCTTGCATGAAGATGTCATCTGCTAGACGAAGGATATCTGCATATTCTTTTTTCACTTCACCAAGAATACGTACACCTAGACCTGGGCCTGGGAATGGATGACGGTAAAGCATTTCAAATGGAAGACCTAAAGTTGTACCTAAACGGCGTACTTCGTCTTTGAATAAATCACGGATTGGCTCAACCAATTCGAATGCTAAATCTTCAGGTAAACCACCCACGTTGTGGTGTGATTTAATCACGTGTGCTTTACCTTGTTTGCTTGCTGCAGATTCAATTACGTCTGGGTAAATGGTACCTTGAGCAAGGAAGTTCACACCGTCAAGCTTACGTGCTTCTTCAGCAAACACTTCAATGAATTCACGACCGATGATTTTACGTTTTTTCTCTGGATCAACTTCACCAGCAAGCGCTGTTAAGAAGCGATTTTCAGCGTCGGCACGAATCACGCGAATACCCATGTTTTTCGCAAACATGTCCATCACTTGCTCGCCTTCGTTCAAACGAAGTAAACCGTTATCTACGAATACACAAGTCAATTGGTCGCCAATCGCACGGTGTAAAAGTGCAGCTACAACAGATGAATCGACACCGCCTGAAAGACCCAAGAGAACTTTTTGATCACCAATTTGCTCACGCAGTTGTTCTACGCGAAGATCGATGATGTTTTCTGAGTTCCACAAGTTACGGCAACCACATACGCCATGTACGAAGTTAGACAATAACTCAGCACCTTTCGCAGTGTGTGTCACTTCTGGGTGGAATTGGATACCATAGAAACGACGTTTTTCATCAGAAACCATCGCCACTGGGCAGCTTGGTGTGCTGGCAGTGATTTGGAAACCTTCAGGAATTTGAGTCACTTTATCGCCATGACTCATCCATACTTTTAATTGGTCTTTGGTATCTTCAAGATCACCAATTAAAGCATCACGGACTTTAATATCAACTTCTGCATAACCGAATTCATGTACAGTACCTGGCTCAACTTTACCGCCAAGCTGCTCTGACATGGTTTGTAGACCATAGCAAATACCTAAAACAGGTACACCAAGTTCAAATACAACTTGTGGTGCGCGCGGACTACCTTCTTCATGAACACTTTCTGGACCACCTGAAAGAATGATCCCGTTTGGGTTAAATGCACGAATGTCTTCTTCAGACATATCAAATGCGTACATTTCTGAATAAACACCAGCTTCACGTACACGACGTGCAATAAGCTGGCTATATTGAGAACCGAAATCCAAAATCAGGATACGGTCTTCAGTAATTTGGGTATTGGTAGTCATGGCAAACAACTATGCAGGCAACGAAATATAAGCGCCGTATTCTAACATTTTTCTTGGACTTTCGCACACTATTCGGACAGGGGCAAAAACCACAAGCCAAACGATGTTTTTTACAACACATTTCAGGGCTTTATTGATTTACTTTAAATCAGCGATAGACATGAAAAAAGCGGCAGAACGCCGCTTTGATGGATGCTCGGACTCATGACCGCTTTATTTTGATTTTTCGATCCAATGATCAAAACTGAATTTACCTGCACCATGTAACATGAGAAATAATAAGCCGCCTGATATCGCCAAATTTTTCATAAAGTTAATGCCATCTTCTGCACCACCATGGAATAAAAATGCAGTGATTAAACTAAATACGGTTAGACCCAGTGCCGCAAAACGCGCTTGAAAACCAAACAATAAAGCTAAGCCACCACCCAACTCGACTAAAATGGTGATCGGAAGTAGCCCTGCCGGTACACCCATTGACTCCATATAACCTGCGGTTGCAGTGTAAGCGGTAATTTTACCCCAACCTGCCACAATAAAAATATAAGCCATCAAAATACGTGCAACGAGACTGACTACCGCATTGATTTGCGGCTGTTGACTCAGATTTTTCACCACTAGATTTGGATTAAACATACTGAAACCTATTTTTAATACTGTTCAAAAGATGTGCTTAGATTAGGTCGTTTCTTATTCTCTTTAAATATGCTTTTATAATATTCATCATTCCATATATAGAACGATTTTACTGATAATTAATTACGTTTTAATACTGACTTTGCTGCCCCAGACTGATAGCATCAGACCACTATTTTACGCATATAAGCCCCATGGAACTGATTGATTTTATACTACATGTTGATGACCATTTACTCGAGTTCATTACCAATTATGGCGTATGGATTTATGCAATTCTGTTCCTGATTATTTTTGTTGAAACCGGTTTAGTGGTCATGCCCTTTTTACCGGGTGATAGTCTTCTGTTTGCAGCAGGCGCGCTCGCTGCGTCAACAGGTGCCATGGATCCATGGGTTTTGGTGATTTTGCTGTTTATCGCTGCGGTCTTGGGCGACACGCTGAATTACCATATTGGTAAATATATTGGCCCACGTGTCTTTGAAATTGAATCACGCTTCATTAACCGTCAACATTTGGTCAATACGCAAAAATTCTTTGAAAAACACGGTGGTAAAACCATTATTTTTGCCCGCTTTATTCCTTTTGCACGAACCTTCGCGCCTTTTGTGGCAGGTGCAGGCAGCATGAACTATAAGTACTTCCTGACTTTTAACATGATTGGTGCGATTTGTTGGGTTGGCTCATTTATCACTTTAGGTTATTTATTTGGCAATATGCCCATCGTGAAAGATAACTTCACCCATCTGATCTTCGGCATCATTATTATTAGTATTTTACCGGGCGTGATTGGTTTTATTCGAGCAAAATTAAAGAAATAAACCGATGTGGTGAACACCTTTAAGCAAAAAAGCGTAAAACCACGGGAAACATACATAAAATCAGCATCAGGGCCGATCCTTTATACAGAAGATCGGCCTTAATTTTTTGGGTCTTACCGGCCAAAATCGTCCGTCCAAATGACATCCAAAACAATGCAACTGGTAGCAAAACCACGCTAAATACAGCGAAAACCAAAATAAAATTTAATGGGCTAGCCCAAGTTTCAATTGGGAAAATACCTGCAGCAAAAAGCAACGCTTTAGGATTTTTTAACGAGGAAATAAATAATTCACGTGGTTGAATTGAAGGATGTTTTTGATTGTACTGATGTAAATGCGTCGATTTCCACAAATGAAAAGCCAACCATAAAACATAGGCAATACTGAGAAAATGTAGCAAGTGAATTAAATTCGGCCACACTGGAGCGCTTAAATGAATAATCAACGCCCACAAATTAATGGCATAGAAATAGCCCAATAATTCTGCAGGAATCAGCATGCACGTCTTTGCAATGCCTTGTTGATGTGCAGAGCTTGCCATTAGTGCATTGCTAGGTCCCGGCGTCATCATCACCGCAATCATTGCCAATACAAAAAGCCAACTCTCAATCATAAATACCCAGACAATGTTTCAAAGCGCACACCTTAGCCGAAATGAATTTAAAAAAACAAGTACGCGCTAGGTCAGTTTTATCCTTGTACAAGTCAATGCACTCACGCTGAATGTTCAAGACCAGAAGGAAGTATTGAAATACACCAATAATATTTAATTTAATTTTTTCATAGATTTAAATATTTTATTGGCTCTAAATAGTGCAGTTTATTTGGCTCAAAAAAAATGCCAGTAGACGCGTCGCCTACTGACAAATTTTATTACACTTTTCTCATAGCACAGGCCTAAGCCTCAGCTCATGATCCGCTTATGATTTTGCTGCGGTAGCCGAATTTACGCGAACGATAATCGGACAACCTTTAAATTTTGCTGCCTGTACAATCGCTTCTTGCTCACCTAGAACGCGTGAAAGTTCGGTACGTTTGGTATTTGAAGATTGTCCCATATTGACCGAAATACTCGGACCAATGCCCCAACCTCCACGGCTGCCCCAGCCACCACCAAGGCCTACACCCACACCAACGCCTGTACGCTTCGGTGTTTCTACACCATTTTGAATATAGTCGTGGATTCGGTTGTATTCGCTTTGCAATTGTTGGCAACTCAAAGACTGATACTGTGTAGGTGAAACATAGCTTGGTTTTGGCGTACTTGCACATGCACCCAATACAACAGCAGTGAAAGCAACTAGACCACATTTAAGTGCATTCATACTTTTCTCGATACTACTTTTGCTCAATTTCATTGAACAATGATTGATAGGCTTGCGTCAATTTATGATCTGCAGCCAAATGGATTAAAGGTTGATTTTTATGATGAGATTCTTTCATCAGCACCGAAGGCGGTAACATGCTGTCCAATACAGGAAGTCCTTCATCTTTGAGTTGTTGTACAACTTCGCGCGGCAACTTCGCCTGTGCCTGAAATTGATTGACCACAATGCCTTCAATTTCCAAATGATCATTATGATCATCCTGCGTTTCTAACACATTTTCGATCAGGGTCTGTAAGGCACGTTTTGAAAACACATCGCAGTCAAATGGAATCAGCACGCGATCTGCCGCAATCAACGCAGATAAGGTAAAAAAGTTAAAGGCCGGCGGTGTATCAATAAACACTCGATCATATTGACCGCTCATCTGCTGCAAAGCATCGCGGAGTTTGTAAATTTTATGCTTAGATTCTAAGGCATGTGCCAACGCGCCTAAATTTGGACTGGCAGGAATCACATCTAAGCGTGGATAAGGTGATGCATGCACATAGCTTTCCAAACCTTTGGCACGACCTTTCAAAATCGAACCGATGGCATTTCCCAACAAACCTTTACTTTGTTGTGTCCCCAAGACTTCTTCAAAATAATTTTCAATATTGGGTTCAAGAGCAGGCTTATCTGCCGAATACGTCGCATCATCCCCCAACAAATATTGACTTGAATTGGCTTGAGGGTCGAGATCAATCACCAAAGTTTTTAAACCTTGGTGCGCGCTTATCGCCGCTAAATTGACCGTAATACTCGATTTCCCCACACCACCTTTTTGGTTAAATACCACACGCGTACGCATTCAAAACCCTCTAATCTTTGTTTTTCTACTCAAGCCTTGAAATCGGCCATGTGGATAAGCCATTTATCCAAAAACTGGTTTGATTATAACCAATGTAATGATGAAAATAAGTGCAATAGCTGCAATAAATAAGCCCGCACGGCGCTGAACCAATAAAATACTGTCATCTTTTTTATACGCTTTAGATAAAGAAGACAGCAGCACCAAAAACAGCACAACTTTGGCATAGAACCATGGCTGCACATCAAAGTTCTTCATAAACAATAAGATAATTCCAGTCACGGCAATTAATGTCATTGAGCCATGTTGCAAAGCAACAAAAAACTTCCGCCCTGCCGGATTGGGTAAATTGCCCTGCGTCCCTTTAAACAACGTAAAAGCACGAATGAAAATGGCAGCACAGCCTAAAGCCACACCACACATATGAATGATTTTAATGATTAATTGCGTTTCCATGGCTCACCTTAAGATGACTTAGGTGCATGCGCACATTCAGGGCTAGTGGTGTCTTGACCTTTCCATTCTTCGGGTAAAAACGCATGAATGGCCAAGGCATGAATTTGCCCCGGACTAAGTAAATCACCGGCTGCGGCATAGACTTTTTGATGACGTTGCACCAAACGCAAACCTGCAAATGCCTCACTCACGATCACTGCTTTAAAATGCGACTCTTTACCTGGGAAATAACCTCCATGACCTGCGGACTCATTCACCACTTCAAGATGTGTAGGCGCTAATGTCTGTAGACGCTCAATTAATTGCTGTTCTAAACTCAAAACGGCTCTCCCAAATTCAAAAAAGTTCAACTGGTCTTAGTATAGCCTGTATTTGTTCAAGTTCTTGTGTCGCAAAGTTGCTGATACCGTCTGAATTGCATGATTTCATCAAAATGGAAGCCTTCGACCTGCAAAAATCTTCCGAATTTCAAATAAATTGTTTTTATTTTATGCAAACGATGCACAGATTTTCATAAAGTTATTGACCTGAAAAATCCTTAATGTATTATACGTGGCTATGCGGGAATAGCTCAGTTGGTAGAGCATAACCTTGCCAAGGTTGGGGTCGGGAGTTCGAGTCTCCTTTCCCGCTCAAAATTTTTTCATTCGGTTTTTTATTTAAAAAATTGGATAGACTCCGCGGGAATAGCTCAGTTGGTAGAGCATAACCTTGCCAAGGTTGGGGTCGGGAGTTCGAGTCTCCTTTCCCGCTCCAAATTTTTTTCGATTCAGTTTTTTAGTAAAAAAACAGGATAGACTCCGCGGGAATAGCTCAGTTGGTAGAGCATAACCTTGCCAAGGTTGGGGTCGGGAGTTCGAGTCTCCTTTCCCGCTCCAAATTCAAAAAGCCCTCATCGAAAGATGGGGGCTTTTTTATTGTTGATTTAATTAATGTTTTTTAATCTAATTAGAATTATTTACTAAAGCCTACTTATAAGTTTTATTAGTCGTCCCTATCTTCGGTGACCAAGATGTGACCATTTTGTGCCACCACATTATAAATAACTTTAAATAACCTCAAATTTCACCAAATTATATGTACTTTATAACTCATCCAAAACCAAAAACTGGACCTAGAAAATAGAATTTTAGTTCAAGGTTTGAACTAATTTTCTTAAATTTGTGACCAATCAATTTTTTCATGTGACCATCGGTGACCAAAAAATTACAATAAAAAAGTGAGTTCTTTCACCATCGAAGTAATTATTCAAAAATATAATCGACCCCTTAATAAAAAATTTTAACGATCATCCTAATCATAGACTGAATTTGTGACCAACTGACATTTTGATGTGACCATCTGTGACCAAAATACAATATATATTATTGATTATTTTCATTTTGTTTAAAAATTAATAAATCACCAACTTCTACATTTAAAGCCACACAAATCTTATCAATTGTCTCAAAATCAATTCTGACTGATTCATCGTTATAGAGCTTATGCAATGTAGATTTATTTATTCCTGTACTTCTAACTAAATCAGCTACTTTTAACTTTCGCTCAGCTAGTAAAACTGCCAAGTTTGAAATAATCATAAAATCTCCCACTTAAATGGTAAAAAGTACTTGTAAAGTCATAAAAATATGATAAATTACGCCTAAGGAATAATTTTTCCTAGTTACCTAGTAAAAATCAGAGGCTTTATTATGTCATATACCTATCTTACAGCCCAACAACTGGCTGAAAAAATTCAGTACGACGCACGTACTATCCGCAATCAATTAAAAGACAGCGTTTTCATTGAAGGTGTTCATTACATTCGTCCTTTCGGTGGTCGCAAAATTCTTTTTGTATGGGAACGCATTGAAACTGAAATGCTTAAATTTACTGGTTTAAGCATGGATGCTTTGCAATAAGTTTCAGGAGGTCTAACTGATGGCTACCATCCGAGAACGAAGCGGCAAACTGATTGCCGATTTCCGCTACATGGGCATTCGTTGCAGAGAAACAACCAATCTTGAAGACAACGCCTATAATCGTCGCATTTTGAAAAAACGTCTCGAGCAGCTTGAAGCTGAAATTACTTTGGGAACTTTCGAATATGAAAAGTACTTCCCCAAAAGTAAACGTGTCGAGCAGTTTAAGGAAAAAAGAAGTCAGCAAATCGCTGTACAAACTAAGGTTCCTCTTTTTAAAGAGTTTACTGAATTATGGTTTAAACAAAAACAGATTGAGTGGAGAACATCTTATCAACATAAGGTTTCAATCATTATTAAAAATTATTTGATTCCTGCTTTTGGTAATCAGGTTCTCTCGAAAATCAAGAAGTCAGACTTGCTGAACTTCCGTGCCTCTCTCGCCAAAGTGACACACGGAAAAGATCAAACAAGTCTGAAAGCATCGAGGATCAATCAAATCATGACGCCTTTACGTATGATACTCAATGATGCGGCTGAACGATACGAGTTTGAGTCGCCTTATAAAAATATTAACAATCTGAAGGAAAGCAAGATTGAAGTCACACCTTTTTCTCTGGAAGAGGTGCATAAAATTCTTACCACAGTGCGTGAAGACTTCCGCCCCTATTACACCATCCGCTTTTTTACGGGTATGCGCACCAGTGAAATCGATGGTCTGCAATGGAAAAATATCGACTTACAACGTCGTGAAATCCATATCAGAGAAGCGTTAGTGAATGGTGTGCTTGGTGGAACCAAAACTTATGGTTCTGACCGCACGATCCAGATGAATGACCGCGTTTACCAAGCCTTTCTGCAACAGAAAAGCTTAAATAATGGTAAATCAGAGTTTGTTTTCTGCAATCGTGATGGTGGACCTCTCGATTATCGTCTGGTGAATAAACGTGTCTGGCATCCGATCTTGCGCTTTCTAGGTTTGAAGTCTAGAAGAGCCTATCAAACACGCCATACAGCAGCAACTCTTTGGCTGTCAGCAGGAGAAAATCCGGAATGGATCGCACGTCAATTGGGACATTCAACGACTGAAATGCTATTCCGGGTCTATAGCCGTTACATCCCCAATGTTACGCGCCGCGATGGCAGTGCATTTGAAGCCATGCTGGAAAAACTAAATACAGAGGAGCTTGCACATGAATAGTAAAGCTTTCTTTGGTGGTGTGGTCGTCAGCCCTGAAGCAGATATGGTCGCTCGTGAATTAATCCATGAGCTACACATTCCCAAACTGCACAATCTGGCATTTTTGCTGGAGATCAATAAATGCTTCGATGACCACCAAGCATTGAGACTCTGGTTACAGCGAATGTTGGATGAAGGGCAAGCCCATTACGATGACCTGGCCCAACAGGCCCGTCTCCGCTTAATGAGTCTCGCTCACTAATAAAACAAACACAGACAGAAGGTCATCCAATCGATGACCTTAGCCCCTCTATACCTATAAAAAAGGTGAACACATGCATAAAGATATTTCAATTTGGATGCCACTCTATATTGGCGACCTACAGGCAAAATTTGCACGAATGACAGCAGAACAAATTGGTGCGGCACTGCTGTTAATGATGGATTTCTGGAAAAATGGTGCCATTCCTCATGACCTAGCTACTGTATGTAGCATCACGAAATTACCGCAGCACACCAAGGCTAAAACTTTGTTAAATACGCTGATGGCCCTAGAATTGTTTGAAGTCGAGTCTGAGCAGATTCATTCAAATTTCTTAAGCAGTTTAAAAAGCCAAGCATTGCAAAATCAGCAAATGAAATCTGATAAAGCTAAAAATGCAGCTCAAGCACGTTGGGGGAAATCCGCTAGTAATGCTCAAGCATCAACCAAGCAACGAAAAGTAAATGCTCAAGCAGCTCCTGAGAAGAGCTCGAGTATTACTCAAGCTATGCTTGAATCATGCCCTTCATCTTCATCTTCATCTTCATCTTCATCTTCATCTTCATCTTCATCTTCATCTTCATCTTCATCTTCATCTTCAAATTTTGAAGAAAAAAATGAGAGTTTTTTAGAAAATTCAAAGTGGATTTAGGAGATTAGTCATGAATACCATGCTTAAAACACTCCAGTTTCGCGCAGAAACAACGGAAACACTTTGCGCTACCCATCATATACCCCTGATGGAAATTGCTGATCACAGGCTCTGTAAATTGTGTGCCAAAGAAACCGTCCAGCACTCACATGCAGCCTATGAGAATGAACTGCAACAGCGATTGCTACAACAAAAAATTAAAAATTCAGGGCTCAATAAACGCTACCTGGATCGTGGCTTCAAGAATTATGTAGTTGCATGCCCTGCACAAGACAATGCCATCAAACTATGTCAGGCCTTTGCACAACAAATTATTTCTGACCACAACCCGAACATGTTGATGATTGGTACACCAGGTACAGGTAAAACCCATCTGAGTGCATCAATTATTCGCAACATTCTGCATAACAGTACAAAATCTGCACGCTACTATACCAGTGCAGAAATTGCTCAAAAAATGATGGATACCTGGTCAGATACTTCACGCTCAGAGAAAGAAGTCATCGACCATTTCTCCAGTTTTGATTTATTGGTAATTGATGAATATGGCCTGCATGACCGGCATGAAAAACGCCTGGAGATGGTGCATAAGGTTTTGTATAGTCGTTATGACAATATGAAATCTACCCTACTGATTTCCAATTTCACAGTCCAAAATATGCAGCGGGATTTAGGTGTCCGATTATGGTCACGATTACATGAAAACAATTTGATTGTAGTACCGTGTTATTGGGATGATCGACGAATAATCGGATAGGCAAACTCTTTGCTCAAGCCAATTATCTTCCGAGATAATTGGCTTTATTTTTAAAATAATAAACTAAAATCAATCTTAATCGTTAAGTAAATACATCTAAACCACCTACATGGCAGTGAACACATGCATTGATATATGGCAACATACCAAAATTTCTAAGCTGCCTATGCGGCAGTGAACCATTATATAATGCTATAAACATTTATTTTAAACTTCTAAGCTGCCTATGCGGCAGTGAACCAATCATGTATAAAGCCATGCGGTGTGTATGCCTTCTAAGCTGCCTATGCGGCAGTGAACTCCGTGGCCCACTGTGCAAGCAGGCCGCGCAACTTCTAAGCTGCCTATGCGGCAGTGAACTGGCAAGCAAGCCACTGGGGATGCCAAGCTCTCTTCTAAGCTGCCTATGCGGCAGTGAACAAAATCATCCGATGTATCAACAAGTGGCTGATCTTCTAAGCTGCCTATGCGGCAGTGAACGTATTGGTTAAGCCGACACGCACAAAGTTAAACTTCTAAGCTGCCTATGCGGCAGTGAACTCGTAAAGCAAAACAAAAAGCATAAGACAAAACTTCTAAGCTGCCTATGCGGCAGTGAACATTCAACCAAGGTATTGCTGCGGATCGTGAGTCTTCTAAGCTGCCTATGCGGCAGTGAACACCACCACCACCGCCACCGCCGCGACAGAATTCTTCTTCTAAGCTGCCTATGCGGCAGTGAACACGTCCCAAGCGTTTGCTGTGTTGGCAGTTAACTTCTAAGCTGCCTATGCGGCAGTGAACTGCAAGTGATAAGTCTGGTGTGCCTTTCTTCTCTTCTAAGCTGCCTATGCGGCAGTGAACTGCGCTTGCTGGTATTGCGGTTATCTTCAAATCTTCTAAGCTGCCTATGCGGCAGTGAACCGTAATTACTCAATTAGCACCTCTATGTTTTCACTTCTAAGCTGCCTATGCGGCAGTGAACCAATAAACAATCGAATACAGCGAGTTTACAGTCTTCTAAGCTGCCTATGCGGCAGTGAACTTGAACAAGGTTTAAAAAACAAATATGGCACTCTTCTAAGCTGCCTATGCGGCAGTGAACAGCTTAAAAAGACAATGGGGTGTGGCTTACAACTTCTAAGCTGCCTATGCGGCAGTGAACATGGATTTTTTAATAGCTACGGTTTTAATGAACTTCTAAGCTGCCTATGCGGCAGTGAACTTCGATTTGCAACAGACACAGAAGCACAGTTACTTCTAAGCTGCCTATGCGGCAGTGAACTAGATAAACCGCCAGATATATCTTTATTATTTCTTCTAAGCTGCCTATGCGGCAGTGAACTTGATGCTTCTTTAGTCGATATCGACTTAGATCTTCTAAGCTGCCTATGCGGCAGTGAACAAATTCTATTTAGAGAAGTAGAAAGGTTCGAACTTCTAAGCTGCCTATGCGGCAGTGAACGGCTTATCTCGTATGGTTTTTATTCTTGTATGCTTCTAAGCTGCCTATGCGGCAGTGAACGGTGGCAAGGTGAGCAGAAAGACCCTGAAACACTTCTAAGCTGCCTATGCGGCAGTGAACATAAAGCAGATAATTGGCAAATTGTTTTAGATCTTCTAAGCTGCCTATGCGGCAGTGAACGTTGAAATGTACATGTTGCCATACCGAAAAATCTTCTAAGCTGCCTATGCGGCAGTGAACATTCACGCGCAATCATCGGGATTGACTTGAATCTTCTAAGCTGCCTATGCGGCAGTGAACAATCCGTAGGCTTGACCTTTAACAGCATTAACCTTCTAAGCTGCCTATGCGGCAGTGAACCGGAGCAAATGCTGCCGTGAATGCGTCTTTGTCTTCTAAGCTGCCTATGCGGCAGTGAACAGTGTATTGTTTGCTAATGAAAACTATTACAACTTCTAAGCTGCCTATGCGGCAGTGAACCGTTATATTGGTCATAGCGGTTCTATCCATAACTTCTAAGCTGCCTATGCGGCAGTGAACTTCGCTTTTGGTGCATGGATTGTAGCTGTTAACTTCTAAGCTGCCTATGCGGCAGTGAACATATAGACGCATCCGATGTAATTGATGAAATACTTCTAAGCTGCCTATGCGGCAGTGAACCGCATTATTATTGACTTATGCCATGTTTTAAACTTCTAAGCTGCCTATGCGGCAGTGAACTATAACTGATTAATTTTTACATTATAAAAAAACTTCTAAGCTGCCTATGCGGCAGTGAACCTTCATGGAGTTTATTTGGTTCTCAAGATCAACTTCTAAGCTGCCTATGCGGCAGTGAACGTAAAGCTGTGAATAACCTGATCGAATGTTTTCTTCTAAGCTGCCTATGCGGCAGTGAACAAAATTGTTAAGCGCATTAAAGAAATCAAGCACTTCTAAGCTGCCTATGCGGCAGTGAACTTTGTGGGTATGGACTCGTATTACTACCACAACTTCTAAGCTGCCTATGCGGCAGTGAACAGCTTTTCATCCAATCCAAAAAAAACTCTGACCTTCTAAGCTGCCTATGCGGCAGTGAACTTTCCTATCAATTCCCATTAGATCGGCAATTACTTCTAAGCTGCCTATGCGGCAGTGAACAAGCACTGGCAAAAATTGGAATCTTAAGAACTCTTCTAAGCTGCCTATGCGGCAGTGAACGGTGTTGATGTTGAAGAACTAAAGCAAGCCATCTTCTAAGCTGCCTATGCGGCAGTGAACTCTTTTCAAGCCATGCATTTAAACAAGACTGTCTTCTAAGCTGCCTATGCGGCAGTGAACGAGGCGGCAGCGGAAGCTTACGAGGCTGTGATCTTCTAAGCTGCCTATGCGGCAGTGAACAAAAGAGATAAATGATTATGATAAAGTTTGATCTTCTAAGCTGCCTATGCGGCAGTGAACAAAGGTCACTATAATTGCCCTCTATCGTCAAACTTCTAAGCTGCCTATGCGGCAGTGAACCATTTATTTAAAGGTGAAAAAATGCAATTCAACTTCTAAGCTGCCTATGCGGCAGTGAACAGTGATCATGGAGGAATAGCTTATTATAATCCCTTCTAAGCTGCCTATGCGGCAGTGAACGATGAAACTTATACCGAAAGCCCTGAAATTTTCTTCTAAGCTGCCTATGCGGCAGTGAACTCTTTTTTTATTGCGCCGTGGTCTTGCCAGTCCTTCTAAGCTGCCTATGCGGCAGTGAACTGATACTTCGAGAATTGGTGGTTTTTTATTAACTTCTAAGCTGCCTATGCGGCAGTGAACCAAGACTATGCTAGGGCAGGCGATGAACCGAGCCTTCTAAGCTGCCTATGCGGCAGTGAACGCAGTCACACCGTATTTCGATATGTTGATATTCTTCTAAGCTGCCTATGCGGCAGTGAACGCAATAAACAAGGGTTATAAAATGAATATGTTACTTCTAAGCTGCCTATGCGGCAGTGAACTTACAGATTTGCGCAAATTAGGAGCAAAGAATCTTCTAAGCTGCCTATGCGGCAGTGAACAGTGCGTTTTGTGCCATTTGATAACGCAGAGCCTTCTAAGCTGCCTATGCGGCAGTGAACATTGTCCTTAAACAAACCGAAAACAGCACTTTCTTCTAAGCTGCCTATGCGGCAGTGAACGCATTACCGCTATACCAGAAATAACGTCTATACTTCTAAGCTGCCTATGCGGCAGTGAACCTAACGGCATCGTAATTATTGCCGGTGAAACACTTCTAAGCTGCCTATGCGGCAGTGAACCTGTAATGGTACAGACAAAGAAAAATTAGAATCTTCTAAGCTGCCTATGCGGCAGTGAACTTCCGAAGCTACTGCAATCGGTTTAGCTTTTTCTTCTAAGCTGCCTATGCGGCAGTGAACTTCCTCAAACGCTTACTGACTGGTGGAATACACTTCTAAGCTGCCTATGCGGCAGTGAACAAGTACAGCCTACCGATTTTCCTAGAATGTCACTTCTAAGCTGCCTATGCGGCAGTGAACTCGTCCTACTTTTGCAGCAAATGTTGGCGGTTCTTCTAAGCTGCCTATGCGGCAGTGAACTTATTCTTTGGGTGTGTGGGTCTCTTGATAACCTTCTAAGCTGCCTATGCGGCAGTGAACGACATGATGAAAGCGCTATCCAAAAACATGAACTTCTAAGCTGCCTATGCGGCAGTGAACTTGAAGTGGATGCCCGTGGTTGGTTGCGATACCTTCTAAGCTGCCTATGCGGCAGTGAACAAAGACGAAACAGGAGGAAAATTAGAAGCTATCTTCTAAGCTGCCTATGCGGCAGTGAACACGGTAAATCATTTTTTAGTACCGACAATCTTCTTCTAAGCTGCCTATGCGGCAGTGAACTGGTCAATTTCGACTAGGCGCTTTAAGACATACTTCTAAGCTGCCTATGCGGCAGTGAACTGCCATTCATTCAGAGTTTTTCGTGGGTGGGTCTTCTAAGCTGCCTATGCGGCAGTGAACTGAGTGGACGTTACTTGTTTAATATCAAAAGACTTCTAAGCTGCCTATGCGGCAGTGAACCTGCTATGTTTTTAACTGGCGGTAAGTACACACTTCTAAGCTGCCTATGCGGCAGTGAACCAGGCGCATTATCAAGACGATGTAAACCTATTCTTCTAAGCTGCCTATGCGGCAGTGAACCGTTCCAAATACGACAAGTCCATTGGATGCTTCTTCTAAGCTGCCTATGCGGCAGTGAACATCCGCTTGAGCCTGCTAAACAATACATGAACCTTCTAAGCTGCCTATGCGGCAGTGAACAAAGGCATATTTGATTTAGTCACCGTAAAATTCTTCTAAGCTGCCTATGCGGCAGTGAACATGATAATGAGAGCCTACAAGACTTAAAACATCTTCTAAGCTGCCTATGCGGCAGTGAACCTACGACTGACTTATCACTCTATTTCACTACTCTTCTAAGCTGCCTATGCGGCAGTGAACGTTTTTCAGGCTCTTGATTTTCATCTTGAGCTCTTCTAAGCTGCCTATGCGGCAGTGAACCAAACCCCAATGATGAAAATAATCCATTTTTTGCTTCTAAGCTGCCTATGCGGCAGTGAACGATTGGTTTAAGAATGCCAAAGCTGTGGAAGTCTTCTAAGCTGCCTATGCGGCAGTGAACATAACAACAGCACAAGCAGCGCAAATAGGATTCTTCTAAGCTGCCTATGCGGCAGTGAACACTATATTGAAGGATTGTGTCGATTACACTCACTTCTAAGCTGCCTATGCGGCAGTGAACAAGTTCAGAAGAAAGTGCGAATATGCTTAATTCTTCTAAGCTGCCTATGCGGCAGTGAACCACCACACATCAACAAGTTTTAAGCACCAGAACTTCTAAGCTGCCTATGCGGCAGTGAACAACAAGGTACTGGCGGCTCTGATAATGGTTCACTTCTAAGCTGCCTATGCGGCAGTGAACGTAATCATTCTCCAGTGCGGTTAAATAAGTATCTTCTAAGCTGCCTATGCGGCAGTGAACAAGTACAGCCTACCGATTTTCCTAGAATGTCACTTCTAAGCTGCCTATGCGGCAGTGAACCAGCAGTTACAGCATTAATAGCTTTAATAACACTTCTAAGCTGCCTATGCGGCAGTGAACGTGTAGTAACTCGTCAAAACTTATCTAAGTATCTTCTAAGCTGCCTATGCGGCAGTGAACAATTGTTTGTATAAGCGACAAACTTAGTAACACTTCTAAGCTGCCTATGCGGCAGTGAACCGTCACGAATATCTAAACCATATTCCATTGTACTTCTAAGCTGCCTATGCGGCAGTGAACAATAATTTCGTCTTTATAATCGCTTGATTCAACTTCTAAGCTGCCTATGCGGCAGTGAACAAATAATCTAATACTTCATCTTCAATGTGATTCTTCTAAGCTGCCTATGCGGCAGTGAACATTTGAATCATCGCCATGATCATGCCCTTCATCTTCTAAGCTGCCTATGCGGCAGTGAACTGGTTATTTAACACAGGGATCGTTATTTTATTCTTCTAAGCTGCCTATGCGGCAGTGAACTAATTATGGAAAAGCTTTGCCAAAAAATGACACTTCTAAGCTGCCTATGCGGCAGTGAACGTTAATATGGCTTTGGTGGCCACTTCATTATACTTCTAAGCTGCCTATGCGGCAGTGAACTCTCAAATCATATATCTTTAGCTTAATTACTACTTCTAAGCTGCCTATGCGGCAGTGAACGCTTTAGGTGAATAAGGTGAAAAAATCCATTTCTTCTAAGCTGCCTATGCGGCAGTGAACTTTGTCTTTGTTTTCGTTATAGCTGTTTAGAACTTCTAAGCTGCCTATGCGGCAGTGAACTTTGATGATTGGAGTGGGATGCGCCCAACTATCTTCTAAGCTGCCTATGCGGCAGTGAACATTTTCACCTAGCATCGTTAGTGCATGCGTGACTTCTAAGCTGCCTATGCGGCAGTGAACAAGAAGTGGCAAGAAGAATAGAGATTGCATGACTTCTAAGCTGCCTATGCGGCAGTGAACTACCTGAAACGTAACCTTCGCCACAGCCTTGACTTCTAAGCTGCCTATGCGGCAGTGAACGTGCAGATCCACGGGACTACGATATTTTGAAACTTCTAAGCTGCCTATGCGGCAGTGAACGCTTTTGCGTTCGAGCGAATACATTTGTCACGCTTCTAAGCTGCCTATGCGGCAGTGAACTGTTATCTCATTTCCGCAAACGCTTTCTGATTCTTCTAAGCTGCCTATGCGGCAGTGAACGTGCCTTGTGTGGCTTACCGAAGATTTTTAATCTTCTAAGCTGCCTATGCGGCAGTGAACCAGTGCTTTATGGCTTTTTAATATCAAAATTCCTTCTAAGCTGCCTATGCGGCAGTGAACGGTAATGATCGATTGGCAACAGTCACGTTTACCTTCTAAGCTGCCTATGCGGCAGTGAACGACTACAGCAATTTCATTGTCAGCAGGTAAACCTTCTAAGCTGCCTATGCGGCAGTGAACTTTAAAGTACCTCGAAAATTACTTACATCGTTCTTCTAAGCTGCCTATGCGGCAGTGAACGTCCTGATGATGTTGAACCTCCAATTCAGAAACTTCTAAGCTGCCTATGCGGCAGTGAACTTTTATTCATTGGTTCGTCAAATGGGTTTAAACTTCTAAGCTGCCTATGCGGCAGTGAACGCTTAAGTGGAGATGCTTTTATCTCGACATAACTTCTAAGCTGCCTATGCGGCAGTGAACTAAAAATTATGTCTATTGCTATACGTGCTTTTGCTTCTAAGCTGCCTATGCGGCAGTGAACCATTTTTACAAATACCATAAGCAGTAGCATAACTTCTAAGCTGCCTATGCGGCAGTGAACAGCTTAAGTGGAGATGCTTTTATCTCGACATAACTTCTAAGCTGCCTATGCGGCAGTGAACTTTTTAATAATTTTCAAAAAAGCGTTAAAAAACTTCTAAGCTGCCTATGCGGCAGTGAACCCCGAAAGTTTTATTCTTCGCAATAGTTTGCACTTCTAAGCTGCCTATGCGGCAGTGAACAAAAAAGTTTAGATGGTTTAACTTTTTGGAGTCTTCTAAGCTGCCTATGCGGCAGTGAACAGCACCCCTGTATGACCCCTCATCAATTTCAACTTCTAAGCTGCCTATGCGGCAGTGAACGAAGATACTGAATTACAAGCTCATATTTCTGTCTTCTAAGCTGCCTATGCGGCAGTGAACGCTTTGACACACTTTCCGATCTAATCAATTCACTTCTAAGCTGCCTATGCGGCAGTGAACTGTTGCAGTATTATTTTTCAATTTAAGTCTTTCTTCTAAGCTGCCTATGCGGCAGTGAACGGATTAGCTAATTCTTCTTTACAATTCGGATCCTTCTAAGCTGCCTATGCGGCAGTGAACCTTTCTCGGTGTCGTTACTCAATTCAATTGATCTTCTAAGCTGCCTATGCGGCAGTGAACGTTTCGGATTATTTACTTTCTTGCAGCTACAACTTCTAAGCTGCCTATGCGGCAGTGAACTCATGCAGCGACTTCATGAAAATGATTTAGCAGCTTCTAAGCTGCCTATGCGGCAGTGAACTTGATACACGAACATAACCCACCCTTTGAAAACTTCTAAGCTGCCTATGCGGCAGTGAACCTTTATCTTTACCATATAAAGTAGCCATATCACTTCTAAGCTGCCTATGCGGCAGTGAACAGTAGTAGTCACTTTAAATACAACATAACCTACTTCTAAGCTGCCTATGCGGCAGTGAACAAGATCTATTAACGATCAACTTCATTACTTCTCTTCTAAGCTGCCTATGCGGCAGTGAACGATTTATGGGTGGCAACAGTAATTGATGTTATCTTCTAAGCTGCCTATGCGGCAGTGAACAATTCATCGCACTGAATGTTCACTACCGTATACTTCTAAGCTGCCTATGCGGCAGTGAACGATTTTGGTTCTCGTGCGGATTCTTTACCTCACTTCTAAGCTGCCTATGCGGCAGTGAACTATGTACTGCAACAACAATGTGGTAATCGTATCTTCTAAGCTGCCTATGCGGCAGTGAACATAGGTGCCATACGAACAGCTTTGTTTGAATTCTTCTAAGCTGCCTATGCGGCAGTGAACGAATAGTCTTCGGCTACAACTAAATGATTTACCTTCTAAGCTGCCTATGCGGCAGTGAACTTCTGAAGCGCCTGGTAGTGTCAATCTACAAACTTCTAAGCTGCCTATGCGGCAGTGAACATTTTGTAGGTTGATAAATCACGGATGGAACACTTCTAAGCTGCCTATGCGGCAGTGAACTGGCTTGCGCTAAAAAATAGTGCCTTATCTATCTTCTAAGCTGCCTATGCGGCAGTGAACAAACCGAAGGTGTAGAAGGCTTCTATCATAATCTTCTAAGCTGCCTATGCGGCAGTGAACACGGTATTAACGCTGCATATTGCCAGTCTTTACTTCTAAGCTGCCTATGCGGCAGTGAACCACCTGGTACAAGGTGGCAGTTTTAACAACACCTTCTAAGCTGCCTATGCGGCAGTGAACAGTTTGATACAAGCCGGTTTAAGGATGGTGGCCTTCTAAGCTGCCTATGCGGCAGTGAACTGAATCATCTTGATCTGCATCAAAAACAATTTCTTCTAAGCTGCCTATGCGGCAGTGAACATGACTACCTGACTTACTACGCCAACAAAGCTCTTCTAAGCTGCCTATGCGGCAGTGAACTGATTTACCTTGACCAGTACCACCAGTTAAAACTTCTAAGCTGCCTATGCGGCAGTGAACTAGAATTTTAACGCAAAAAATAAAGCTATAACAGTAAGTTATTCCTAAAATCTTACAAAAGACCCAAGTATTCACTTACTATTGTAACTTATTGATTTTATTAAGCTGTTAAAGAGTAATAAAAATTTGGGTTAAAACTCGGGTACAGATGACACCGGACTTAAACCATAAGTGCTAAAAACCTGATTTTCAGATTTTGTTGCAGATTGCTTTTCAATAAAGAGTCTAAACCGTTTTTCACTTTGCTGATCTGAAGTGCTCAGACTTTTCATTTCGATATAAGGCAAATTGGTTGTGGTCACCACATTACTATATCTTGCTAATGCTTCATCAAAGCCAATATCACCACGCTTTACACGATGACGTGCCAAACGCTGTGCATTGGTTTTCACTTGTTTACGCTTATAAATCGCATAGCCTTTGATTTCGCTAGGAACTTCACGAATGGAAGTAATGTGTACATAATCTTCTAAACGTTCAAGCCATTTGCGGATATCGAGTTTTTTTAAATCAGCTTCAGACTCAGCAAACAAACGTAACTTTGTACCAATAAACCCTACCCCTTTATCTTGATGAAAGCGATATTGAGGAAATGAAAATCCAATGTTTACTTTATTGTCCGCATTTTTAACTTCAACTAACGCAAGATGCAATTGAGGGTAAAGCTGTGACCATAATTCATAAGGGGAAAACTTTTCATTTTCCATTAATGTCACTTCAATGTAATAGTTCATATCCCTTCCTTAAGGTCTAATATCCGTGACATAAGCCAAGCCTTTTTTACCTAAGTAAAAAGATGAAACACCCGCATTTTCAATCTTCTCTTCTAAATCTCTTGCCTGTTCTTTAGAAATATTCAGATTAATGGTGAGCTTTCCACTTGCCTTAGTTAAAACAGATACGACTTCACCCTCACCTTTTTTCTTTTCTTTCAACAAATATGGATTACCCCAAATGAGCTTTTTACTTCCCGTCGTATAGCGATCCATAAAATCTTTTTTGGTAAAACCACGTTTAGAAATTCCACTTAGCCCACCACTTTTTGTTAAAGCATTTGAAAGATCATATCGTTGTGACAATCTTGCTATTTGGATATACAAAGCGGAGGCGTAAATACTAATCAAAGGCAACTGCTTTTTAGCAGTCAAGTAATTTGTATCTGGGAAATGATTCAATAAACTGTCTAGTACAGCTTGAATATCTTCCGTCATATCCATTGGTTTTTCTGCACTCAAAACTTCAATACGATTACATACCGTAATTGGATCTAAGACCTCAGAGCACGTCAAAGAGTACGATTCATCTAAAATGAATTTGGAAACCTCTGACAAATTAAGCCATAGAACCCCCCAAAGCTCAGCAGAAAAAACCGATCTAAAAGATGGATCATTTGCTTTAATTTCACCTGTAAATGAGTTTTGATCAGTACTTCCTGAAACGTTACGGATATACACCATCTCATTACTATTTAAAGCCTGATCGACAATATCACTCTCCTGAAGTACTTTCTCAACTTCAGTAAAATAATAATTTTCATCTTGCCGTGCTTGATAGAGTTTACGTTGATCACCAATCAAACGATTTAGAACACCCATGACGGTATCTTTTGAAATAGTGCGCTTTTTGTAATTACCTTCTTGCTTTAATGTTGTCATTGAAGCAATAAAATTACGTCCGCCTTTAGGCAAGGGTTCATTATTAGAACCATCTAAAAAAGAGTTTCGCCATGAAGACTCATATTCAATAATGATTTGCATAAATCACCTCATTATTGGGCTTCAAAATAAACCGCATAATCTTGTTGTGGCTCAGGATTAGCTTGGTCAGGATGACGTTTAATACGCATCATTTTATGACTATCGTTATAATCCACTTCAACCGTATCTACACACATATAGCCTTTCGCTTGCTTAATCACGAGTTCTTCAAGCATAGAAAGCGTTTCTTTGACTAAAATATCAATCGCAGTATTGTCGAGTAAAATACCCACTTCACCTTCATTAAAAATCGTGCCCTTACGCACATAATTTTTATGGAAAATTGCTTTTGGCTCTTTTGATGGATCAAGGCTCTTAATAAATTGCTGTACACGCTCAGCAATTTTTTCACCTTCCCCTTCTTTGATAATCATTGACGCACGGTCAAACTTTTTATCGAGTGAAATAAACTGCAATTGCTCAATACTAATTGAACCATAAGCAATATATTCAGTATCACCAAAAGTTGTTTTAGAGAAGATTGAATTTTCACCACGCTTATATGTTTTTGAACCATCTGACTGTATAGTTTCCTCTGCTGAACTCGCATTTGAAAACTGTTCAAAGTTGCCATTACCTAACTGATCGATGAAATCTGTAATCAAAAGTGGACTGGTACGTTTACACTGGCTTGATGGCACAACATAGCCACGGATTAGCCCTGTAATCGATGCGAGAACATCAATTAAATTTTTATCTTTAGCATAATGCAAATCAAAAGATTGATCACGGAATAGATGGTGGCGAATACAGTTTTGACTTATATAAAGAGGATTTTCAGTAAAGTTTATTTCATTAACATTTTTTTTGTAATGATAAACACTTCCGTCTTCTTTGTCCTTAGTACGCCCATTTAAGTTAGTGAAACCTCTTAACTTTGGTAAGCTATGATTATCACGATTATTGTTACTAGAATCGACTAATGTAGTTGGACCATTCCAGTTCACCACCCCATAACCATACGCTGTAATTTTAAAATCTACGCTTTTTACGCCTGTTACTTTAGCCATGTTAATTTCCCTCTGGCGTTGTTGTTAAAATATTGAGTTTGTCTAATGTAATTGAACCAATCGGTTGCTGATCGCAAACCGCATAATAAATTGCTTCGGGATGTCGAACCCCTGTGCCACCGACTTTGTTTAAGTCATCTTCGATGTAACTTAGGTACAAAGGAAAATCTGCATCTCTTGCATAATTTTCCAAGACCATACATCGTGATTTTTGTTTTTTCTCAGGAATACCTTTGACTGGATGTGACGGATCAATATTGCCGTGCTTTTGAGCAATAAAATTAATCAATCCAAGTTCTTGAATAATATTTAAGGACTCCGTCAAATTGTCATATTCCGTCGTATCATCTAATGGTGGCTGATACGCATATTCATTTTCAAAAATTGGCTTGGCATAATCATTTAAGTTCAATTTCGCCAACTGAACAAAACGGCTATCGCCACGTAATGAATTTTTACTGATTTTTGATTTACGTTCTGCCGTTTTCGGTTTTGATACCTTAGTCGGCTCAGTCACTTTGTTATTGATTCGATCAATACTTTTCTTTAACGCTTTTTGCATATCTTGAGATACAGCGGAATTATCTTGATCTTGTGATTCATGAAACTGTTTATAAAGTTGATAAAGCTTGGATAATTTGAAGCTTTGTCCTGCAAGTTGATCTTGTAAAAAGTCGTACCAAGCCTTTGTTGTTTGCAAGCAATTGAGTTGATTTAAGAAATATGCCAACGAACCTTTGCAACTGCCATTTTTTACATGTTCAGTAATCGCAACTTTTAAAATATTTAGACTTTCACTTTCACCAAAACGATCTAAACGTCCTAAGCGTTGCAGCATATTTTCAGGCGATGTCATTTCAGTCAGCATATTTTTAGCTGTAATATTTAATGACGCTTGGACAATTGGACCACTCCGCAATACATCAAATTTATGTGTGCCCTCTTTTTTAAATGACTCATACACTTCATTAAACCAATGTTTTTTATCACTACGTTTAAACTTAGAATGGAAAAGCACGCTTTTTTCTTGGTTCTTCTGATAAATAAAGCCCAATTGTGCCGTTAGAGCTGTATTGGAAATAATAAAGGTTTGTCCATCATAGACTTGGTGAAATGGATTTCCTGCAATGATGGTTTCATCATAGTCAATAAATTCAATCTTATAATCTCGGTCATTAAATGATGGCATTGCGATCACATCATCTTGATGTAAACCTAGCACTTGTTTTAAATACGAATAGTGCGGTGTTGCTGAAACCAATAAGGTATTTTTCTCGTATTTCTTACGCATGTTTTTATTGGCAATCAACTCAGCGAATAATAAGTTGAAAATCTCCATGCCAATATATTCATGGTATTCATCAAACACCACATGCGCATCCATAAATGGAATTAAACTATCGACTTTGCTATGAGTTACAATTGATCCTAATATTTGATCAATTGTTGTTACCACGACATCTCCTGATAGATATTCATTCTCAGGTGTGACTTTATCCCAAGCATTAGTGAACTTAAATTCGCCCGTAAATATTTCTACCTTTGCATCAGGCAAATAGCTTTCAGTCAGTTCTTGAAAAATCCCCTGACACACTTGTACCCGTGGGCAAATCCAGAATATTTTTTTTGCATTTTTCAGTTTGGCCCACTCCAATGCAATTTTGGTTTTACCACAACCTGCTGGACCCGCAAGTACAGCGATATCTCTGAGAGCCGCAAGTTGTTGTGCAATTTCGTTTTGTTTTTGAGTACGTTCACTATCCGGGAATTTTGTCGATACATTGCTTAAATGCTCAGATAAATTAGATAATACTTCCTGTGTTTCTAATAATTCATCTAAGCGTTGCTCAGTAATGTATTCCATTAAATCCTGTGCTGATAATTTTGAAATCAAACGGTCTGCACTAATCACACAGGCACGTAATAAATTATGTTCAGCGTTGATACGAACCTTATCACGCAATACTTCAATGGCATCTGTATTGGTATAGTGCTTAAACTCTGGAAAATTTTTACTTTTGAATTGATATTCAAAATTTTCTTTCAGTTCTTTAGCATTATCCACATTCCAATCAATATACTTTTCTATACTCTCATTGGCATGATAGTTTTTTGAAAGCATGTTAATTCGTTTGACCAAGTCAGATGTATGTTTCATCAAACTTTCAAACTGATCCGCTTGAATGTTTTTGAGTAAATATTCGTAGGCTTTATACACCCCTGTAAAATCATCATTTTGACGATATGGCTTGGCATGATGCCAATATAAAATATGCTGTAAACATTCTTTTTGACGATTGTTTAAGCCCTTGCACTGCTGTTCAAAGAAATTAAATAACAACAATGAAACTTCGTTATGACGAGGGTGTTTATCAAAAGTGAATTTAACATCGATATGCTGCCCATCATCTTCAGGATCTTTCTGTTTGCCTTTTTTAACCCACTCTTGAAATAGTGGATCAAGTTTTCCTAAATCATGCAAACAACCTGCTAAAAATGCAACTTTAGATAAGTTTTCATATTCATCATTATCAACGACTGCTTTAAATAGTTTTTGAGCCAAATAACCGATTGCAAAACTATGCTCGGCTAAAGGCTGCAAATGCGTATTGGCATAAAATTCATCTTGTTTTGCTTTCATTGTAACAACATCCATAAATACGTCTTTTTGCGTGCTATTCACAGGCACGACCCCAATGTTATTAAACTTATTCCGATTCCCGACCACCCACAGCAACTCACTTCGACGTCTGCCTCGAATCCAGTGACAACTTACCGCTGTACTTTTAGTCACGGTTTTACGCAGCAATTTTTTAACTGCAATTAAACCTTCCTCAGTAATTACTGTCTGCCAGGTGTTATCACCAATTCGGTCTGCAAAAGCATCCAATACTCGTCGGGTTCGTGGAATCGCTTTCTTTTCACATTGACTAATAAAGGTCACAATCATAATGTTTCCTCATCCACATCATGATTTTTGCAAGCTTGCGCTTTGACTTGATCAAACATAAAGTCTAAACACTTATGCTCAGTAAACTTCTGCAAAATCTGCTGTCTAAATTCTTGTTCAGTCATTTTTTCTCTGGCACAAATAAAAGCATACGGTAAAACCACAGCATCCTTAATTAAATCTGCCACATCAAACACTAAAGCCCCTCGACGCGTCTTGCCATGCATGACTGCAAAACCGTGTGGAATTCCAAGTACCCAAAGTGTTGTCGCTGCTAAACCATAAGCCAGATAATTGCCATGATTTAAAAAATCATTGGCTAAATCACCTTGTTCAGGGTTACGGCTAAAATCTTTTAACCCCGTTCGAGTCGCGGCAATTTTATAAAGTTGTTTTGTGGTTGCAGCTTCTGCAAGTAGTAAGTCTCCGACTTTAGTTTGTTGTGAAATTCTTGCTGCATAACCCGTTAAAGCCTGTTGAATATCTAAATCATCCAAATGAAAGGTATATTCTTTTAAATCTCGGTCTTTCGACCAAATCTTCTGAATATATTCAACTCGTGCCAATTGAAAATGTTTAGCAACATCTAGGCGTTTGGCTTCATCAAACCAAAATTGCATCCAACCTTGCATATACTCAGTTGGACGGTATTCACTTTGTGGTGTCATCCATTCAATTTCACAGCCCATAAACAAAGGCGTGCCACCTCCACCTGCAAAACCAACCAGAACACCTGCACTTGCGAGCATGCGCATTGCTGCTTGAGTAATTGATGTGCCTGTACCCAATAGAATCACTGTAGTATTGGCAATCGGAATATTCCAGTACTGATTTTCGTTTTTAGCCTCGGTCAGATAAAGAACTCGACCATCTTTCTGCATCACACGGCAATGTTCAAGATAGTACAAATTGGCACGTTTCGAATGTAATATTGCTTTTAGATCTGATGGATTAAGCTGTTCCATTCTTATCATCAATTATGAAGAAGAGTTGTCCTTAAAATATCCTTTTCCAATAATTATTTAAAGAAATTTCAGGAAATTAACGTCACATATTGACGCAGTCTTTTTCAAGAATTTGTGTGATTCATACAGCTAAAAATATTTTTAAAACTTAATACACTGGGGCAAATATCTTCTTCTCTTCCCCCCTAACCAAACTAAATACTCATTCTCTAGCGCCTGCTTATACGCCCAGTCAGCAACCCGATGCGAACGCTGCAAATCCGTTAAGAAGCCAAGTTGAGAAATCTCTTGTGTAATGGCTTGATCATGCAGATGATTACGTTCTCTCCATTGATCTAGGAATTGCTCGGATGCCAGATAATTACTTTTCTGTGAATTACATTTATCATCTGCCAGAACAAAGTTATGTCCGGTATCGGCAGGATATAGAGACCATGGAATAAAATGATCCACGGCATATTTTGAATTTTTTAGACTTTTACCACAGTAAAAACACTGGCATTCTTGCATATCAATCAGAAAGTCTGCGACCTGTCCTAGTTGGTTACGACTCGGTGCAAACATGAATTCATCTAGGTCAGGTAACCCATCTAACACAACCAGGTTTTGCTTATTCAGCCGGACAAAATCAATCCAGCGCTTCTGACACAATTCTTCAATAATTTCACTGAACTGTCTCAAACAATACATCACTTTGGGTAAAAGCTTGAGGGACTGTTTGGAGTCTTCAAGGCAATAGAGAAATTCTACCGTTTGACCATTCAGATTCTGCAAATATAACACCGGCATTTGCTTTACCGTTGTCGCAACTGTTCGCTTCAGCCTGTTCCAGTAAAGTACATCCTTTCTCAACGCGGCCAAGGTCTTGAATTGTTGCTGTGCATTCTGAATTTCACTGATGATCTTTGCCTGCTTACCAGTGCTTTGATGAATAGTAAAAGGCTCGTACTGGTTAAACTGAAACGGTAGTGACTGTTTCCAGTACAGGTCAATAAACTTTTCAGCGATATCCTGATATTCTAAATGCAAGGCAGCACCAGTATCTTGCCCCTGTTCAATCGCCAGACGCGTGATACTTATCAGCAAAGCAAACTTATATGTCGAAGTAAAAGTCCCTGACTGCAAAATCTGCTGAATATGCTTTAAGAATTTCAACTGTTCTTGAGGGGTTGGTATTTCGGCTATACTGAATAACATATCTAAGCCTGCACTTTTCTAATCAAAATATTCACCCACTCTTCTGTACGCTCTGGACGTTTATCTACAGTAATCCATTGTTGTAACAGTAAAGCCTGATCAATCTGCTTGATTAATTCATGTGCTTGCTGCTCATTCAAGTCAGTAAAGCTACGTCCCTCTTTCTCACGGTCTGTATTGCCATACTTAAAAGACATGTAACACACACCATTTAGCTTTAATGCTTTGAATATAAGCCCCAGCACTTCAGTTAGGCGATCTCTTTCACAATGTAAAAGAGATGCACAAGCCCAAATACCATCGTATTTATTATTCTCAGCTAGGTCATAAAAACTTTGCTGACGTACTTCAATATTGGTCAGCTCCCTGGCCTTTTTAACCAGCTCGGCAGAATAATCAATTGCCTCAACTTGATAGCCTTTTTTCTTAAATGCCAAAGTGTCCCGCCCCGAGCCACAGCCCAAATCTAGGATCAATGCCTGTTCCGGCAAATATCTTAGAAATGGTGCGTAAAGACTTTCCATCTCAACCTGATAGGTATTTTCAAAAAATGCTTGAGCATGTTGATTGTAATAATTTGATGTTTGATTCATTGTCTAAAAGCCAATATCTTATGTTAAAGAACATACTTATATTTCATTAGATAAGTCAAATGATCAGTCCTATGAATGAATCAAACTCTTATTTCACTGTATCCGGACAACTCAGATAGAAACCAAACTGGTTCTTGTAAATGGAAAAAATATGGGCTTCAGATTTCGCAAGAGTATTAAAATATTACCTGGATTAAAAATCAATCTGACGCATAAAGGCATCAGCAGTGCAAGCATTGGCAAATCTGGTGCTTCTTTAAATATTGGCAAAAAAGGCACCCGAACCAGCGTTGGTATTCCAGGCACAGGCCTATCCTATTCCAAGCACCAACCCTATAAGAACAGAGCTGGCAACCAAAAAAATCCTACTCAGGAACAGCAATCGTTCTATACATCAGATACTGAGAAACCCAAATCGAATGTCTGGATTTGGGTAATTTTTGGATTATTTTGTTTTATTGTCGGGGCTATTATTTTTTAGAATTAGCCGTCCTTTGTACCCATAACATTCATTCCACTAGGCAAAATTTAATTCACTGATTACTATGGACGGATGTTAAATACAATAAAGGCTGCCGCTGATGTCTGATCATGACAGTACTATGGATTATGATGAAAATGATTTAATCGATTCTCCCTTGTCTCAAATTTTACAAGAGGATAATGAGCAAATTGAAGTTCTAATTTATCGATTACCTGATAGTGACTGGACACTGGAAGTGGTAAACCAAAATGGTACTTCTACAGTATGGGATGAAACATTCCCGTCAGATCAGGAAGCTCTATCTGTTGCTTTAGATGGAATTAAAGCCGCAGGCGGTATTCAAGCATTTTCCGAACTCAGTGACCTCGAAGCAAAGAAAAATATTTTTCCTGAATCCCTTATTCGCCATTAAAAATGAAGCTACTGGCTTGGATCTGAATCAGTATTTTCTGGATTCTTAGAACCTATCGAGATGATAGGTTCACTTCAATCCAAACCTATCTAGGGTTGAAAGGTCAAAATTTCCATCAAACATAAACTCATCTGCTCGCTCTTTTTTCAATGTCGCCAGAGCATAAAAGAAACATTTTTCACATAACTGCAATTCATATCTTTCCCCGTCATGCTTTGAGCCATAACCCCAATTTGCTGATAAGGTTGCAAACTCTAGTTGAGTTGATTGATTACATACATCACATACAACATCTGTAACGACTTCTACCTGTTTCAGTTGTTTAATTTCCATATGCAGCTCCTTGTATCAATCAAATTTAATTTATCTATATGCTTACTAAAAACTTATCCCTGTTTGGTTTTAATTACCATTTAAAAAAGAGAAAAATTACTATATACAGGGATTTTTATAATTCAATAACACAATATATGGTATTTCCAGCCATTGCTCCTCTATTAAAAAATAGATGAATATTACTGTATTGTTTTTACTCAATGCCGTTTATGGATTTGACATCTGAACTACTTTTAAAGTTTCCAAAAACACAGATAAAAGCTGTAAAAAATTTTCAAAAAATCAAAATTATGATTGATCCAAATGCTTATGGTTTACATCTTTGCTACTTAAATATATTTCAAAAACTTGCTGTAGATTTAGATATTTCTAATCGCATAAAAGAGCTCCATGTATGGAAAAGCGAAAAAATTGATGGCTATACCATCTTTAATAATATCCACTTATATCTAAGCTATGTAAAACAAGATGTTAAAGAAATCACTTTAATTATCCATCAACAACCTACTTTTTCAGATGATGAATTAGTATTTCTTAAGGAGTTATGCAGTCGTGAATTTATTCAATTTATCAAAACTGTAAAACTTGACATCAAGTCGTTAAATCCAAGAAAAACTTTACATTTGATTAACACTCATCTTTCGCGTCAAACGTTATTAACACTTAATAAAAAGACTTCGTTCAAACCTCATCATCAAATGAGTCTAGAACTACTCGCACAATTACTTTCATGTTCTCGTAATCAACTCAATCAACGTATAAAAAATATCAAGCAAGAACGTACACAAATTTTTACTGAATTATCACAACACAGCAGGTGTGCAAAAGAACTAATCGATTGCTCTGATAGTTGCATAACTGCAGAAAAAATTTGGAGATCTTGATGTTTAACGAACTAAACGAGCATATTGATTTACCCGTTATTTCACTACAAAAAACGATTGAAAAACTGTTCAATGATGAGCAATTTGAACGTGCACAACATATTAACTTTATAATTAAATTATTATCTTCTCAACAGACTGACAACTTTTTAGATGGTCTCAATCTCGATTACTTTAACGCCGATATAAAATTTCAGTCAGATTTACCAAAGCCGTCGGTAATCTCTTTTTCTAAAAAAGTTAAGATCAGCAATCTGCCAATCACGTCATATATCAATTCAATTGCGCAACTATCTGAATCACAAACTCATGCGCAGCATTGGAATATTTTAGTTTTAAAAGCGGCAATTTATTTAATTGCTCTTCCTGAGCTTAAACCAGAGCTTTTTAAACAAGCACACACAGAACACTTCAATACCGTAAAGCGCTTATTCCAGCGCTTTAGGACTGCAAATAAAAATTTAGATACTGAAAAAAAATATCAAAATACAGAAGAGTATCAACGTCTCTGGAGTACCTATCTTCAAGATCCAACACAGAGCTTAGAACAATTTATTCAACATCTGATCACATTAGATACGGATGAATTGCCTGAGTTTGATCGCAATCTACTCAATGATATTCGGATTACTTTTAACTACATTTTAAAAAACAAAGCGAAGATTGCACGTGCAAGTATCGATACGCAGCTTCAACATCAGTTTCTTGATGAAGAACAATTCATTGAAGAAAGTATCGAAATCAAAAAAGGGGCTAAATCTAAAGCACTGAATATAGAAACCTTAATCGATGAGCCGATTAATCGGCAAATTGTTGTCAATCCAACTGACGTCACACCACTCGCAGCACATTCAGAAACGAGTCAAAACTATGTTCTACCGCTTGTTGCAAAACATATTCAACGAAAAGAACACTTACTTACATCGAGTAGTTTTTTCCCAAACTCATCTAGCGTGCATTATTTACTAAAAAAGCTTCATGTGGACTACTCTGAACATCAAAATAAAAGTGCTTTAATCCTGATGCTCGCATTTTTGACAGGCAACAGTGTGAATGAGTGGCTATGTATACAAAGCAAGCGAGCTAAAAACTTAAATAACCGCCAAAAATTGATCCATAAAAATGATCAATTCTTCTTAAGCAGTAAATTTAATGTATTTGAGAACCGTGATTTTGAGTATTCAACAAGCTTACTTAATCAGACGATCTATTTAGACATTCCAATCCCGAATCTATTCATTGAGGATCTCCGCAAAATGGATTCGGTTAGTTTCGATGATATACAGCAATATTTACGCAAATTAAGACAAGAATTATTGATTCCAAAACTGTCTGTCGTAAAGGTGAGTTCTCTACTGCATCATACGGTTCTTGCAAAAACAGGGAATAAACAACTCGCAGATTTAATCACAGGGATTGATGCCAATCAGTCATCATCTGTTTCTTATTGTCATCAGAATATCCTACGATTACATGCACAATATATTGATATTCTAAAATCACTTTGTGCAGATGTAGCAAGCACATATGAAAGCTGTGTACGTTCGCTCCCTGATTCAATAACTCATTTTGGTAGTCGTAAAGCTCCAAAACCACAGGTCATTACAGAGATTTTTGCTATATTGAAATTTAATATTTTTTCACAAGCCGAAGATGATCTAATTTCAATCTTTAATCATTATAATATCTGGCTATGGCATATCCTCCTTCTTTTTACAGCAGCACGCCCCGTTGCTGAATTCCCTGGATTTCTTAAAAACTTTAATTTAAAACGCCAAATTTTGATGGTTTCTGACAAAGAAGTAGGCGGCCGTAATGGATTCGGACGCCTCATTCCGCTTTGTTCATTTTTAGTTGAAGAGATAAAAAAATTCCTTAAATTTTTAGAATATTTTTCGACTCAAATCATGATGAGTCATCCAGCTTTAAGTGATGTCATACAACAAATAGAAGCAAGTAAGCTGCCCTTTTTGGGAATCATCCAAAATGATGAGTGGAAACCACTAAGTCCTTCTACAGTCAAAGATTTCCACCCTGAATTAGGACTTGATCATGCAAATTGGCATCGCCATACAGCTCGTGCATTTTTAACTTATAAAATTTCTGAACCAGAAATTTTAGCTCTATTTGGGCATGAACTCATGCAACAAGAAGCAGCACATCCATTTTCCAGTTTATCGCTCTCTCAATTTTCTAAAATTGCAGATGTTTTAGAGCAAATGAGAAGTCAATTTAAAATCGTTGGGATTGAAGTACATGTCATCACTCAATAAAAAAACTTCCAAAAAACGCTACGCTGAAGATAGACGTCAATTCCAACGCAAAGAGCTAGAACAAAACTTACGTGCTGATGCTGAGAATGAACTTCAACAATATTTGGATGAACAAAAATTCTCAAATGACGAATTAATTCAAGCTTACCCTGCGATTTATGAGTTTATTAAACGTAAAGCACCCAATCTCGCTTGGAAAAAATATGCGCATGAATTCTTCCGCACATACATCAAAGCGCTCAATCAGAATAATAACCAAGACTTGCCCTTACCCCATCTCACCTTCGAGATGAAACGCGATGAACCTATTTTCACTTTAGATTGGATCCAGGCCGGTCATGAAATTGACATCATTATAGAAAAACTTTGGGACTACTGGATTCTTGCTCAAGATAGCTCGACGTTTTCTGATGATGAAATTATTGGGAATATTTTGCTCTGCTCAATCCTGTATGGCGGGCTCAGTCAAACAGCATCATTAAATGCATTACTTGAACATTTAAAAAACCCGGCAAAGATTCAAAAAATTTGCGATTTAAACATCATCTTTTTAGAGCCTTTATCACAGAGTTATGGTGATTTATTTATTGATGAAAAAACGATACGAAAATCACGTAATTTTGTTCCAGATCAACTCACACGACTGTGGCTCATTCATTTCAACAGCAGACAAATTCGTGACATCAGTCTAAATGTGAATACATATCTGCTCCAAATTTTTCAAAAAATTAATCACCCATATACCAGCAAGACTTTTAAATTTTTACGTGACTATTCAAACTTTAATTGGCTACAACTACAGAATGCAGATATTGATCCTGCCCTCTCACAATGTTTGTTAGAAAACACTCTCACGTGTGGTTTATCAGAACATGAGTTTGAAAACTTTGCTCTCCCAAAATTTAAAACTCAATTAACTGATGAAGTCGAACAAAATGTCTCTTCTACAGCCAAAGCCCTACCAGATTTCAATACGCCTGAAGCAGTAGAAAATGTGATATTTATTCATAAAAACTTGCTGAAAATTATTCGTACATCATCAACGGATCAACCTATTGCTGAACTCATTATTGATTTTTGCCTGCGTCACCAAGAGCAGTTTAATGAGTTTTCTAAACGTATTATTTTGTGGCTCATCAGTCTCTATCGACCAAGTTCAGAGCAAATAAAAAAATTATCAACCACCTTTGATTTTGATACTACTCAGTACACGAAGGCATTTCAAGACAATCAAAAACTCGCAGATAGTTCAATCTATACATATTACACCCGGATCGCAGAACCGTTTTTAACTCATGCCTTACAATACTGCGATGCCGACGATGACATTAATGATCTGCTGAACAAAATCTATCAACAAATCATTAGCAATACACGACTTGCTGATGAAGCAGATCGACCTGAGTTTAAAAAATCTAAAGACCAAACAATCCGCATGTTGAAACGCTTTCACACCTTTCAACAAATTGTTTTTCAAGCAGAAGATTTTGAACTTGAATTTATTGCATCGCAAAGTCGACCACGGGCACGCATCATAGGTCACACAGCCTTCCAAGTCATATTAAAGAAGTTAAATCAGCTCTTACATGACCAATCCATCTCAGACCATCACTATAAATTATTAAAAATTATTTATATTTTGGCTTACCGTACTGGTATGCGTATTAACGAAATACTCGGGTTACGTGTAAAAGATATCGAGGGTTTAAATCAATTTTCAATCTGGGTTCAACCTTATGGTTCAAAAAAGCAAGGGAATCAACATCTGCTCAAAACTGATAGTGCGGAACGGATTGTGCCTGCCTACGCTTTGCTAAAAGATGATGAGTACCAATTCTTTAGCGATTTTGTTGTTGAAAAACGTTTAGAGAATAAGAAAAGTTTATATTTATTCAGCAACTTGAATGAAAATAAAAAACTGAATAAACACACTGTCACCGTACCCCTAAAACTGATATTAAATCAGGTCTTTAAAGGGCATCATTACTCCTTTCACTCTTTTCGTCACACTGCAGCGAATCATTTATCGCTTTTACTGAACTGTGAATATGCACCACTTGTGCAAAAGCTAACCGACTATAGCGAAAACGAATATCAAAAAATTCGAGCTGAGCTACTTCAAAATCAACATGGACAAAACCATTGGTTTGTTATTGCACATCTCTTAGGACATATAGAGCCAGTTGAAACATTCAAAAGCTATATTCATTTAAGTTATCTAATTGCTGGTCAAAAACTACTAAAACATCATCCAGATATGCCTAATGAATTGGCTAAAAAAATTATGGGCCACAATGCAACGTTTAAAAATTTGCAAATAACAAATGATGAAAAAGACTTTAATTTTGAAAAAAACCAGGCCGCTCTATCAACTATATTATTGAACGATCAAACAAAATGGCTTCAAAGTAATGCTACTGACATTTTAGATGAACTGTCGTTACAAATAGATCAATCCCATGATTTTTTTGATTTCTTTGTTGGAACAGAAGATTCTAAAATTTCACTTCAACGCTTCTATGAAACGCTCAATATATTGGAGACTACTAAAGATCCTAAAAGTACAGCTCAACGTATGTGCTTGCCAGAAGAACTCGTCAATTATTGGTATGAAAATGCTCTAAATTTAGCAAACATTAAATCAAAAAAAGGGAATCCACGTTTATTTAGTATTGATAGCTCAACCCACTTAAAACCAGCAATGCTTGATAGCGCTGAAGAGCTTCATGCGGTGACTTATTTTTTTGAACATCTACAGAAAATAGCTCGTAAAAATCCAATACAAATTGCATGCGTCCTGAATATATTTTTGAATCGAGTGACCGCATCACACACAGGTATCCATTATCGCTGGAAGGATATCGATCAACTCGAACATTTTTACTCCCAAGTTAAGGCTTTATTTCCTGCCAAATTTTGGCACTTACTTGGACAAGATTTACAAACAAAGTTAGATGCTAAACAACAGCCTCAACTTTTCAAATTAGCAAAAGCATCAACAGATAAACATCCATCGACTCTAGAGGAGTTTCCTCGTCTACAACTCTACTCAGTAAAAGATGGTCATGCTCTTGCTGCATTTAAATTTTGCTTACATCTAGCATGTATTGGCAGACCTCGATCTCTTGAACTGCAAGTTGAAGCTCTAAAAATCACTACATGCGGTTAAATAATTTAACCGTTGCTTCCTTATCTAAAGCCAAACTTAATATATCTTTAGTAAAAATTGAGTGTCTGATCAACGATAATTAAATAGTATAAACTCTATGAATTAGCAGCGTCTGAAACAGGGATCGGTCATGCATACAACATCAGAAAAAACTGCAAAACAGAAAATGATATTAGCTAAGGCAGTTTTAGCTGCTGCTGAACGACTTGGTCTTGCACAGGATCAACTAGCCTTAATACTCAGTATAGATTCGGTGAAAACTTTAACCTCTCTTGAATTAGATCCCACTTCAAAACAGGGAGAAATCGCCCTCACTTTAATCCGTATTACCACATCACTAGATGCTCTGGCGGGTGGAGATACTACCTGGATGCAGCATTTCATGAAGTCATCAAATAAATTAACTAATGGCATTCCGGTAGAACAGATTCAAAATGCTCAGGGATTGTTCTCTGTTTTACAATTGCTAGAGGGTCTTCGAGCAGAACTTTAAAGAAATTAATGCATATAAATAATTTTGTATAATATTTTGAAAATTAATTGATTTATTATATTGTAATTCTTTAATTTAAGATTTGATATTAGGACAGTAATAGCTGTGTTTTAGGAAAAATCAGTGAATAATAAGTTAAAAGAAATTGCAGTTAGATTACAGCAAATTTTAGACCAAATCACATTATTACAAAATGAATATCAAAGCCTTTATCAAGAAAAAGAAAAACTTATATCGCTTGAAGAAAAAAATAAGAATTATTTATCAGCAGAAGAAAGACTTTTATTATTTTCTCAAAGGTTTATTGGACGAACTGATACCTTTGCTTATCGTTGGGAAAATAGCAGTGGAAAATCTGGTTATTCTGTTGCTTGTGCAAATGAGTGGAAACATGGCATTTGTTACAAACCTCAAATTAAATGTTCAGACTGTAAAAGCCGTCAACTATTACCCATCACACAAGAAGTTCTTTATTCTCATTTAACTGGACAGAAAGTTATAGGCATTTACCCACTATTAGCAACAGATCAATGTAGGTTACTCGCAGTAGATTTTGATAAATCAGATTGGAAAAATTGTGTAACTGCATTTTCTGAAGCGTGCTTATCTTTAAATATACCATTTTTGGTTGAGCGCTCTCGTTCAGGTAATGGCGCACATGTTTGGATATTTTTCTCTGAACCAATTGCAGCTAAGCAAGCTCGCTTAATGGGTGCAGGTATTCTAGATAAGGCCATGGAACTTTATCCAGCTCTAGATTTTGAATCTTATGATCGTATGTTTCCAAATCAAGATCACATGCCAGCAGGCGGATTTGGAAATTTAATAGCATTACCCTTACAAAAGCACGCAAGAGCGCTAGGAAATAGGTACCTTTATTGACAGTAACTTTAATGCCTTTACTGACCCATGGACTGTTTTACAACAAACTGAATTAATGAGTTCTTCTGAAGTTAATAATATTGTGAATGAACTAGGCTACAATTTCATCGAACAGAATCAAACAGATGTTGACCATGAGGCTCCATGGGTAAAAAATATTCCTAAAAAAAAATCAAAAGATCGCGGGATGTCCAGACGCTATTGAATTGGTATTCGCAAATATGATTCACATTCCAATTCAGACATTACCCTCTCAATTGATAGCTCAATTAAAAAGATTAGCCACTTTCTCCAACCCTCGTTTTTTTAAAGCACAAGCAATGCGTTTTTCAACGACAGGAATTCCAAGACACATATGCTGTGCCCGCCTTGAAGGACAATATCTCAGTTTACCACGAGGATGCCTAACAGATATAATTCACTTGCTTAATCAACAAGATACTAAAATAAAACTAAAAGATCAACGTACTAAAGGCAACATATTAGTCAATATAAATCTACTTACCGAATTATCCTCTGAACAGGAAATGGCATGTAAAAAAATCCTTGAACACGATGTTGGAGTTCTACATGCACCAACGGCTTTTGGAAAAACTGTTACTGCAATCTCTATCATTGCCAAACGCCAAACAAATACACTCATTATTGTTCATAACAAAGAACTTGTTTCTCAATGGAAAGAACGATTACATTCATTTTTAGCCGATGTCGAAATTGGTACAATACAAGGTGGAAAAGCCAAACCATCTAATCAAATTGACATTGCAACATATCAAAGTCTAATCAACCGTGTAAATAATTCAATCAAACCTATCGCCTTTAATTACGGACAAATTATCGTAGATGAATGCCACCATTTATCCGCACCAAGCTATGAATTTCTTCTCAGTGAAGTCAGTCCCTACTACATTCTCGGGTTAACTGCTACACCAGAACGTCAAGATGGGCATCAACCCATTATTTTCATGCAAGCTGGTTCTATTGTATACAAAGCAAAATCCAACAATCACACCCAGCTTAAAAAATTATTAATAAAAGTAAATTATGAAGGTGAATTCCCAGAAATTTTCTTTGGTACCGAAAATAAACCACATATTTCAAAGCTGATGCAACATCTTACTGAAGATACAGAACGTAATAATGCCATTATTAAAGATGTCTCTCATTGTATTCAAAATGGTCAGATCCCGTTAATTTTAACTGAACGTAGAAAACATGCCGAAAATCTTAGAAATAAGTTGAATGATTTAGGGTATAAAACATCTATTTTACAGGGAGGTATGAGCCATACAAAAAACATAAAAGAAAAACAAAATTTAGATGATGCTCATGTTGTGATTGCCACGGGAAAATACATTGGTGAAGGTTTTGATCTTCCTCGTTTAGATACCTTGTTCTTGGCATTCCCGATTTCATGGAAAGGCACTTTGGCTCAATATGTTGGGCGTATTCATAGATCAAATGAAGGTAAATTTGAAGTTCAGGTATATGATTATGTTGATGTTAACCATCCGATATTTGTCAAAATGTTTCAGAGAAGGAGTAAAAGTTATAAAGCTCTAGGCTATATTGTAGAACAATCACACAATAATATCGTTTTATAATTTTAGATCTATTGACACTACCCCAATTTTCAATCCATAAGATAATTAAACGTAAAGCCGCTTTTAAAATTCTAAATGTGTGGGTCTCCTTGGCATCAAAATAACTGGCCATCACAAAGGATGCGGGTCCGAATGCAAATTTTAACTGTATTTTCAGAGTCATTTCAGATCACTACGTAGCTAAGGCTGTTTTGCAGATCGAAATGATAAAATCATAAATTGCTTTTCAAGAAAAAAGAAACTAATATGTTTCTTATAACACTAAAAAGCAATAAATGTGTCTACAATGAATGAGTCTTTACTTCAGCAAATCAAAAAAAGACGAACCCAATTGGGCTTAAAGCAAGTTGATATGCAATCCCGTACAGGCATTTCAAGACAGCAATACCAAAAGCTGGAAAGTCAGGGTAACCCTCGATTAGAGACCTTAGAAATTATCGCGGCAGGATTAAATGCTCAACTGATGCTCATCCCTGATGATAAGGTTCATTTGATTAGACAATTATTGAATGATGAAATTGAAGTCACTATTGAAGATCAGGATGACTTAATGACTAACCCATGGAAGGGTCTTCTCGGAGGAGAGGAACCATGAATACTGTTGCCGTCCTGAAATTAACATTACATCACGCTGTCGTTGGATACTTGGCAGGATTTCAGAGCGGAAAAAATATTCTGGTTTTTACAGATTCTTTCCGCTCTGATCAGCAACGCCCAACCTTGAGCCTGCTGACTTCCCCCTTGTATCCTCAAGTGGATAAGATTTTAGAAAAGACCTATGTTACACATCAGCGTTTACATCCCTTGCTATCAAACTTGCTACCAGAAGGTGCATTACGCGAACTGATTGCACAAAGCCTCAAAGTACATATAGACAATGAATTTCAGTTATTGGCAGCTTTAGGTCATGATTTACCTGGAGCACTCATTGCGACTCCATTAGATCCAGAAGAAATTCCAGATGAAATAAAATTCAAACTGCAGATCTCTAATCCAGATCAGATCTTAAAGCAAGAGATTCGAACAGATAATAAGTTTTCCTTGGCCGGCGTCCAAATGAAGTTTTCCATGAAAGCCAAAGATGGGCGTTTTACACTAGTCCAGGCAACGGAATCGTCTCTACTCGGGGACTGGATTATCAAAACTCCTTCTTCCAGACATGCTTTTGTTCCGCTAAATGAATATTCTATGATGAGCCTTGCCAAAATGGTCGGAATAGATGTCCCTGAGATTCGCTTGGTGGATATGGCACTCTTACAAAACCTTCCACCATTAAATTTACCCCAAGAGCAATATGCTTTTGCAATCAAAAGATTCGATAGGCAGAGTACTGCTAATACTACAGAGCTTATTCATATTGAAGATTTTGCTCAGATCTTTGGTTCATATCCACAGCAGAAATACAGCACCACAAATTATGAGCAGATCGGTAAGATCATTTATCACTATTCAGATAACAAAATTTTTGATATTCAGCAATTTGCCAGCCGTTTACTCGTCAATATTTTACTCGCCAATGGAGATGCACACTTAAAGAACTGGGGTATGATTTATCACGATAAAACAACGCCAAGATTATCCCCTGCATACGATATATTGATGACAAGTGTATATATTGAAAATGAGCGTCATTTCGCCTTAAATCTTGCCAAAAATAAAGATTGGTATTTAGCTGAGATGAAACACTTTGAACAATGGGCTGAAAAAGTCGGTGTTCCATGGCGTGTTATAGAAAAACAACTTCGTGAGATCATCGATAAAGCACGGTCAGTATGGCCAGCGCTATTACTAGACTTACCTATGATTTCTGTTCATAAAGAAAAATTAAGAGAACATTGGAAAAAATTGCATCCAGACTTTCAGATACTTACAGATGATTAGGGTAACCTGAAACCAAACTAAAATTTCTCAAACAAGTTCATCACGTCATTTTCCGTCAGTTTCGCTTCTCCCTCATGATCTGTGCTTAGAATAGACTGTGCCAGTTCTGCTTTATTCTGCTGCAAGGCAATAATTTTTTCTTCTATGCTTTTATTGGTAATCAGCTTATACACAAATACCGGCTTGTCCTGTCCAATCCGCCATGCACGATCTGAAGCTTGATCTTCAGCAGCAGGGTTCCACCATGGATCATAGTGAATGACCGTATCTGCGGCAGTTAGATTCAGACCGACCCCTCCTGCTTTCAGACTGATTAAAAATACCGGCACTTGTCCAGACTGAAATGCTGTAATGACTTCATCTCGCTTTTTGGTCTTTCCAGTCAGCTTCACATAGCCAATTTCTGCGTGATAGAGCTGTTGTTCAATCAGTTCCAACATTGAGGTAAACTGAGAGAAAATAAGAATTTTTCGTCCCTCTTCCACCATTGGAACAACCATATCCATCAACTGTTCAAGTTTGGCAGAATACGCCTGCCCGGTTTTAACTGAATCCAGTTTCAGCAAGCTAGGATGACAACAGACCTGACGCAGCTTCAGCAAGGCATCTAAAATTTGGATTTGACTACGCTTAAAGCCTTTTTCTGCCACAATTTTCTGAATATTTGCCTGCATCGTGGCGCGAACAGCCTCGTATAGCTTGGATTGCTGCTCATTCATGTCAATATTGACTTCAATCGTGGTTTTTTCAGGCAATTCCTTGGCAACGTCAGTTTTCAAGCGACGTAAAATAAAGGGTTTAATGCGGTTTACCAACTTTTGCCTTAACTGCTGATCACCGCGTTTTTCAATAGGATAGCGGTACTTTTTATTAAAGATTTCTTGTGAATATAAAAATCCTGGCATTAGAAAATAAAATAGTGCCCACAGCTCACCCAAATGATTTTCCATAGGTGTACCGGTTAGACATAGACGATGTCGCGCTGTTAATTGCCGTACTACCTGTGCAGCTTTGGCACGCGGATTTTTAATATTCTGCGCTTCATCCAGAATGAGTTGATGATATTCATATTGCTTTAGTTGCTCTTCATCTCTCGCCAAGAGCGGGTAGGTGGTTAACACAATGTCATAGTGTGAAATCTGCTCAAAATACTGATGGCGGTCGGGGCCTTGTAGCAGCAGTACCTTGAGCTCAGGGGTAAATTTTTCCGCTTCTTTGAACCAGTTATGTATCAGCGATGTGGGTGCAACAATTAAGGCGGGTCTGTCCTGCAAATGACCAGCCTGCTTTTCCATGAGTAAGTGGGCTAAAGTTTGTGCTGTTTTACCCAAACCCATATCATCTGCCAGAATCCCGCCATGCTGGGTTTCCCTTAAAAACTGTAACCAGCCTAAGCCCTGCTGCTGGTATAGACGCAACTCCCCCTGAAAACCTTGTGGTGTTGGCAGTTGTTGCTGATAGCCTTGTTTGAATTTATGTACAAATTTCTGCAGGCGATCACTGACCTGCCATGTCATCCCAAGATTATGCTGCAATTCTAATAATTGACTCGCATCATAGCGATCAATACTGCGCTCTTCTTGCTGTAAAATGCTCTGCAGATGCAATAATACCGGCTTAATATCCCTAGCGGATAGCGCCAAATCAGGTTGATCAACTGCAGTTTTCACGGTGAAAATTTGACTGTCATTCAGATGACCAAAAATCCGTGGATCAAGTAAATCAGGCTGTTCTTTCACCAAAGCCACAAGTGCATCGAGTAAATCATAGCTATTGCCTGCACTGTCCTGAACGGTCGCCCCGATATTGAACCAGTCTTGTTGGCTTTCAGATTCAGTGATGGAAATATTTAAATTTTCAACATATTGCAGCTTAAATGGGCTGTGTTCCAGATGCTCTATCTGCCATCCAATCAATTCAATTTGATTGATGGGCATCAGCTGTTTGATCCAGTCTCCATAGAACGCAAAAACCATAGAATCAAGACGTTGTTTATCCAGTTTTAATTGCTGGTAATAATTAAGATCTTTTACCCACTTCAGTGATTCGACCAATAGCTGTAAACGCTGGATTGACTGTTGTTCCTGAACTAAGTCCCGAAGCTGTCGCACCATTTTGCCATGCTGCTCACCAATAAAACTGTCACCTGATGTACCTGCTTTTATTCGCCCGCCTGCATAGGAGAATTCAATTTCGGCACAAACAGACTCTTCCCATTTCCAATGAAGTTTATCTACAACACCAAAGCGTAAAATGGGCTGGGGACTACCCTCAAGAACCTCAATATGCTGAATAGACTCGGGCTGAGGCAGATTTTTCACGTCTGAATATTGATGGCTAAGCTGCTCAAACTCTGGCAAGAGCGTAGATGGAAGATCAGGCATCTGTAAAAAATGGTACAGAAGATTTGCCGTATATTCACCATATAACTGGCCCACCGTATTCTGTTGAATATCCACATAACATGGTGGATGGCTCGCGAGAATCTGAATATGTGGATTTGATTTCAAATCGAGTCGAATATCACCATTGACCAATTCAATGTTTAAATGCTCTGTCTGTTTGTTTACACCTTGTTGCCAGATCAGTTCGATGTGATAGCCTTGTTCTGACCATTGAAGTGCAGTATGGCTCTTTTTTTGCCAGTACACATCGCCACTTTGAATAAAAGATTTGAAATGCTCCAATAAAATTCCGGAGATATCAAGATTGCTCTGATAAAAGCGCTCGTCGCTGTTTATTTTGGCGTAATAATAAATCTGGTTAAATAATTGTCGTTTTTGTTCAGGTAAAGTCAGATGCTTTCTGGTGATATTTTCATATTGGGTATAATAACTTTCCCCTGCAATTGAGCCATTTTTATTGCGTCTGGCTTTCTGCACATCAACTGTCAATTTCTTTAAGCTGACAGACTGATCTAGCAGGTAAATTAAATAATTGTTTGTTTTGACAGATTGCTCTGGTTCAGTCTGTTGTAAATACCGTTTAAAATCATTCAACCAGCGCTGCGCCTGATCATCCTCCCGTTGGCGTTTTGCGATTCCCTGCGGGGATTGAGAGTCAGCATAACGCTGCTGAAATTCCTGGCGATATTCCTGAAAGAATAACCGTGCTAAAGCAGCAGCATGTTTACAGTTATATCCAACCGGACAAGTGCAGTCGTCATCGATTAAACGGTCTTTTTGTGGATTATAGGTAATTGCAGTATCGTAATAATCTGTCCCTTCAATTTGGGCATACATCGTAACCCCGTCTTTTTCCTCAAAGAACTCAATCGTTTCCCTATCAATGTGTTTAGCATAGCTCAGACTGCGCTGAAGAGTTGCTGTACTAAAGCGAGATAGAAAATTGATCAATGAGGACATAATTACCAGAAACCAAAAATGTTTATACAATTATAACGGACAAAGCTGTCATTTCAGAACAGTACTGCTCGCCAACGTATCAAAAGGAAATAAATCCATGCTCAAAAACTTAATGTTTACTACAATGGATGGGGTGAATATTGGCTTTGGGGTACATTGGTCTCCTCAACCGCAATCACAGGTCGGCCATTAATCGCCTTTGAATACAGTGCAGAAGCGATCAGTAAAGGTTTAGAACTTTCCTCCACATCAAATGGATATCATGGGTGAGGCACTGAATATTCCTCGACAAGCTCTTGTGAAACTTGGTACTCAGGAAGCGGAACTTTGTGTCCAAGAAGTTGATGAAATTATTGGCTCGATTTGTAAGGTTACAATCTGATTCAGCAATATCGCTCATGACCTATTACCTGGACAAATTCAAGCAGAGACTCTCCAACTGATCCAAAATAGGATTGAGCATAATATTCATTTATTGCACTAAATAGCTTTCACAAAGCTTCTATGAAGGGCTTATTCTAACCGTTGTTTTATTACGGCATAAGCTACACCAGTCACCACACTTCCAATCGCAATCGCCAATAAATATTTTAATGGATAATTCATCGCATTCGGAATGATCAGTACCATTACACCGCCATGAGGAGTGACTAGTTCACATTTAAATAATGCAACCAAAGCCCCAGTTACAGCACCACCTGCGATCGCACATGGAAGCACTCGAATCGGGTCTTTGGCAGCAAACGGAATAGCCCCTTCCGAAATGAAACATAGGCCCAGAACTACAGCAGCCTTCCCTGCATCTTGCTCAGGTTTGGCAAATTTATGCTTTGCTAGAAAAGTTGCAATTGCCATACCCAATGGCGGTACCATACCCGCAGCCATGGTAATCGCCATCGGTCCGTATGTTTGTGACGTAAGTAAGCCCACCGTAAAGGCATAAGCCGCTTTGTTTATTGGGCCCCCAACATCAATACACATCATACTCCCAAGGATAACCCCCATGATCATGGCATTGGTCGTCCCCATATTGGCAAGGAAGTGTGTGAGTAATTCAAACAATTGTGCAACAGGCTGTCCAACCACATAAATCATGATTAAACCAACAGCTAAACTGGCCAATAGTGGAATAATCAATATTGGTTTTAATGCTTCTAGGCTACTCGGGAGTTTAAGCTGTTTCGATAAAAATAACGCAATATAACCTGCAATAAAACCTGCAACTAATCCACCGAGAAAGCCTGCCTCTAATTGTGTGGCAAGTAAACCGCCAATCAAACCTGGAGTTAAACCCGGACGATCCGCAATAGAATAAGCAATGTAACCTGCCAGCATAGGTACCATAAGAGTAAATGCTGCAGCACCTATTTGCTTTAAGGATGCGGCAAAGCTTCCTTCAACAGGATTGAGGCCAAACATAAACGAGATGGCAATGATCAAACCGCCCGCCACCACCATCGGCAGCATGAAAGACACCCCTGTTAAAAGGTGTTTATAAATTCCTGTTTTTTCTTTGTTTTCATTTCCTGTCTTAGTGGCTATTTGCTTACCCGTTTCAAGCACTTTGGCCTCAGCAATTGCATTTGCAAAAGTCTTATCCGTTTGCTTAAGGGCAAATCCTGTACTGCAGCGATATACACGTTTGCCTACAAAGCGATCTGTATTGACCTCAATATCCGTTGCTAAGATCACCACATCTGCTTTGGCAATACTTTCTGCCGATAAAATATTTTTAGCCCCAACCGATCCTTGGGTTTCAACATCAATCTGATAACCGTGCTTTACTGCACCTTGTTGTAAGGCTTCGGCCGCCATAAACGTATGCGCAACACCAGTTGGACATGCTGTAATGGCGACAAACCGTGTAACCCCTACATTTCAGTAAGTTTATTTCGCTACGGTTTGGACTATGTTCAAATGGCTATTCTACGTTTGATTGGTTTTGGAAAAAAAGAAGAATTTAAGAAAGTGCTAGCAATTTTAAGAAAGAAAAAGCCTGATAGGGCAAGGATCCTATGAAATTTGTCGTGTACAGAGGTAATTTTTATGAAATCTAAAATCATGAGAAAAAGATAGAAAAGCACTTAGTCAGTTTCGGAGTATTATTTAAAACGTGGAGATGTTTTTCCTATGTTGATTAGTCAATTTATTTACGAATGAGGTATAAAGTTTTATCTAATTTTTCTTTTTATCCAATTTAAAATTAGGTGCGTACACGGCCTCAACTTTCAATAAAGTATAAAAGGTGTTTGTGTAGGCAATACCCTTACTTTTGATAAGCCAAAAGAAAGCAAAAGCCTTTGTTACCCATACATAACATCCCTATTATGATGGATAACGTGTGGCATCCCTGCCACACTCGTGTATCCAAACGTTGCTTAAATTAAACTATGTAATAGTGGCGACATAAAGGTGCTCTTATCGCTATATATTAAAAACTTAGTGGAACACTGTTTCTAAAGCTTTTAAACCCACTTTGGGATCAAGTAGACCGTTGTAAATTTCAGGGATTTCACGTTCCACCCCAAAAAATTCATAAATGGCAAGCATCGCCCCACGAACTGAATATTCCACAGTAAAGACCACGTCATCTTCAATTTCCACAAACTGTCCAAGGAAAGCAAAGTTTTGTGAGCCTTGTGGAATTACCTGTGGACGATCCCCCGGTTTACGGCAGGCGAATAGGGCAGAGGCGTATGGCATCATGGCGGTAGTAACATCAGTCGTTGCCAAAACATGATCTAAAATGTCGTCAAAACCGAGCTGTTTAATCAGTTCTGTTAGGATTTCTTGCCCCGTGGCTTCGGACATTGGTTTTTTGATGTAATCGCCTATATGGTCAATTTGGAAACCGTAGCCCCATAAGGTATATAAACCTTCAGGTAAGTCGGCAAAGTGTGGCTGTGCAGGAACCACGATGGATAAATGCCAACCCGACTCATACCAAGTCATGAGTGCGCCTGTGCCTGGTTCATTGTCTGTATAGTCAATAATACGTTTAAGTAGCACGTCATCTTTCATGGTCAGAGTGAAAGACTCCCACTTATGTTCATCGACATTGCCATAAAAAGTCATTGGACGGCCAAAGTCTGGGGCTTTTTGTGCCAGCGTTTCCCAAAGCGTCCAGCCATGATCTTCTCGATGACGAATAAGAGCAGGCACGTCATGATTACCGCCATAACGTGAGTCTGCTGTAATAGAGCCTAAAGTGAAAATAGCTAAATCATTGGCTTTCAGATTAATTTGCTCTGAGCCTTCAGGCAATTGTACATATAGGCGTGAAGCGTAGCGTTCTTGAGTTTCAGCATTGGTAATGAAGTCTGCATCTGTGACATAGTGTCCAAAACGCACATCGACGCCTTGTGCGACTAACCAACGCTGTAGGGGCAGAATCATCGAGTCATATTGGTTGTACTTGGTACGTTTCACACCCGCTAAGGTATGAATGCGTGGCAATTCTTGAATAAAACGCAAGAAATAGCGTCTTAACTCTGCTGCACTGTGCCATTTTTGAAAAGCGAAAGTCGTGCGCCACATGCGCCAGAAATTGGTTTCAAAAAAGGTTTCATCAAAAAACTCATCAATGCGGCGACTGCCAATTTTTTCTTCTTTTGAAGCTAATAGGCGCAGCATCTGTGCACGATGTAGCGTATTCAGACCAAGCTTTGCTGCATCCGCAATGACATGTTCGGCATCAATCAACCGTGCATTGGCGTGGGTTTTCACTTTTTCATTAAACTCACGACATTCTTCACGCACCGAAATGTCTGGATTTTCCAAAGATGGAATACTGGAAAATAAGTCCCATAGGCACAAATAAGTTTCATCGGTCAGCATTCGCCCACCACGTGTTACCCAAGCTTGCGCGGCATGCGGTGTATGTCCACCATCCATCGAACCACCTGAAATATCGAGTTCTTCTAAAATATGGATATTTTTGGCAGGGACTTTGGCATCACGGATTGCAAATGCAGCAGCAGCCATACCTGCGATACCACCACCAATAATCCAAAGATGGGACTGTTGCGCGTCTAATGGGGTGCGCTTCTTATTTTGCATGGTTCACCTTTAATTATGATGTTAAAAATTATGAAGTAAAAAAATTGGTTTAGAAAAACCTTAAAAATAGTATGTCTTTTTATATATGAAAAATGTATGAAATGGGAAGCAATCCCCTCATTATATTTTGTAATCAAAAATAGACGTATGATGGCTATTTTTAATACACATTTGTCTTTTTATTAAAATTGAATATGATCTAAATAATTGATGTTAATGTTTATTGTTGAGTAATTGCTCTATTGTTGTTTTCACTATGCCGTATGCTAAATTTCTTTAAAAATAGGCTTTTTATTTATCATTAAAAAATATCTTTGTACACGACAAAAAAAGATAACTCATTGAAATAATGGCATAATACTTGTTTTCTGACGACGAATATGATGACACATTTCAATGAGTTACATCTCATCTTAAACAAATATCTAAAGTGGAACAA